>CAZWVG010000029.1:0-23879 GCA_964637355.1 uncultured Gemmatimonadaceae bacterium | reverse complement strand
ACACACTCTCAGATCAGCATCGGAGTGACCGGTCGCACTATCAATCTCCGCGAGCAGAAGTGACCTAGGAGTGGCGGGGATGTTGAAGTCGGCAAATGGAGTGGTCCGAGCGGACCCATATCAACCCACGACTCGCGGGCAGAGTGGTTCGAACTGCCAAACGAACGCTCGCGGCCTATCATGATCGGAGAGCAACAACTCTGCCTCGTGAGGCGGGACCACCCTTACCCCAAGAGTCAATCAAACTTCATCGCTAGGAGAGGCAATGTCACTGCCAGACTGGATCTCGACGGTGCCCCCTCGGCCGGGTCAACGGACGCCCCTGCCGTTTGGGTCGGTGCCGCTGTCGATTGCTATACGCGAAGGGGCAAAGCTGTCATCGCAATCACCTTGGGAGCGTCGGCACGTCGGTAGCGCTTGCGCGTTAGGCGCTGCAGGAGAGTTCGTTGGTTGTACCGAAGCCACGGGCGGTGATGAGCGCCTGCTGGATCATTTTCCTGAGCTTCAAGTGCAGGTATCGGCATTCGAGGAGTTTCCGGCGGGAACTCTTCGTCAACTTGTGTGCGGGCTGAACAATGGTGGCCGCACGCGCGAACAAATCGCAGATATCGTCGCGACGCTGGGGCACTGAGTGTGCCGCCATACTTCGGAAGAAGCTGGGTTTTTTGGATGGTACGGAACCGGACCAATATGAAAAGAGCGGCGGCCCCCGAGATTTCTCGGAGGCCGCCGTGTCTTGCAAGCTGCTAAATCTGTCCTCTTGAATGCGCCCAATCGCCGCTGCTAGCCAGTCGTGTCGTTGCGCCAGACCGCAAACACGGCCTTCCTCGGCGGCTCCATTCGATGAAGGCGGATGATGTAAGCGTGATTGTCTGGCAGCGTTGTACGGCATTCATGAGCGCCCCCCGAGTCCCACGCAAAGGAGCAGCTCGCGACCGCATTGGCTTCCGTGCAGTCACCTCCCTCTGATGCTTTGCAGATCAATGCTGCCGCACTTCGGTTCTGCGGCACTGGTTCGTAGTCCACGTGGTACGCTGTCATCTTGTAGGCTGCCTGAGGTGATTCGCCGTCGATCATATGTGATTTTGGATCACTACGACCATCCTCGTCGAACGTTGCTAGCTGAGTTCTCGTCCACCCATCCAGCTTTATTCCGTAGATGATCTCGGCTGCTACACCGGAGATGTATTGAGGGGGCTTAGACCGTCCGCCACACGAGTATGCGACATATCCCGTGCCGTCTGTGTTCTTGCCGGTGCTCGCTGTACAAGTCGATCGGACTGTTTGTGGGATCGGAGTCGAGGCTTGCAAGGTGAAGCGAGTGGGCCGATCCGGTGTAGCCGTCCCGTGCCGTGTGATGAACAATTTCGGTGGATTCGCACCTTCGTCGCGATTCACCTTCAGCATGCAGCCAACATATCCATACCCAGGGGGAAAGACTCCTGGAGCGTCCGCTTCGTCGATGGTGACGCGCGTGGTGCCGTTAAACGCCCATGCGTTCGGCATGCGTCGAGCAACAATGGACGTGTATTCATTTACTTGCGCGTCAGTAAGCTGGATAGGAAGATGCTCATCCTCTGTTGTTAAGCATCGAGTCTCTTCGGAAACGGAACTCGCCGATATACTGTCGATGCCAATGCGCGTCTCGGCGCTTTCGGCGGTCAAGTCCTGCCCAAGTACAGTGGTGTCTGGACGAAGCAATGCTACGGTGGCAACGCGAGGCGTCACGCCCGTTGCGCCTACACTCATGCGACCAGCGGCTCCTCCCCCGCCTGCATCAGCATTGAGTTCATTGGATGGCCCCTTGCCACAACTCGCCAAGGACATCAGGGATAGAAGACAAACGACGCCAAACTTGCCGTGTGTCCTATTGCCGGGAACGAAAGCTCTCCTCCTTTCACCCATTTGCCCCTCCGCGGATCAATAAGAAGCTGTTTGCAACCGAGCGTATTCGAGAAGATCGAAGAGCCAGATACGGTTGTCGAGTAGATGCCAAGTATTCAGAGGGGTTCGAACAATTGCAGAGCCTGCTGCAGTGAGCCTCGAGAAGGCGACACAATCGATGGGCGTTTATAGGTCTCGTTGAAATCAGTGGGACGCGTCCAACCCAAGTGTTCCATATCGCAGCCAAGACGGCCCGCTATGCAGCACGCGTTGGTTCACGTCCTCTGGAAGCGCGGTCGGCTTGGTCCGGTCATTCGTACTGATCATGAGCACCAGTCCCAGGCTGCGATTCCTGCCTGCGCGCCTGCTGCCGCGGATCAATGGCCGGCCCGCTCCTTTCGGCTGCGCCTCCCGTGTAGCCCATTGACCGCCGCAGGCGGCTCCGGCTATTCGGAACGCACGGACTTGGCACTCATGCCAGGCCGAGCAACTGAAAGGACGACCCATGAACACGCACCTTCCTCCAACCACCGAGAGCGCAAGCTCCTCGAAACCCACCCATCAGCTCTGGCTGGTCCTCGACCAGCGGGACAAGAAGGCCCGGTGGATCAAGCTCACGGGCCTCTGGCCGACCAAAGACGGCGAGGGCCTCACCGGTCAGCTGCAGCCGCACATGATCGTGCCGGCGGGCGCGCGTCTCGTCATCCTGCCCCCCAAGGCTGAGGATGGCGCAGACGAAGGCGACGCCGCATGAGCCGACCGCCCCCTACACGTCCGTTGTCAGGGGCTTCCAATGCTGGTACGGTCACTCCGTACCAGCAGCGGAGACAAGCCACGCAACGCAGCTTCCATCAGGCCGCCGGTGCCGGATCGCCGGACATCTACACGAAGATCACGGCCCGCATCATCGCGGACCTTGAGCAAGGCGTCCGCCCGTGGGCGCGTCCCTGGAATGTCGGTCATCTGGACGGTCGGATCATGCGCCCGCTGCGCTACAATGGCCTGCCCTATTCCGGGATCAACGTGCTCATGCTCTGGCTCGCGGCCGAGGAGCACGGCTTCACGTCTCCGACCTGGATGACGTACAAGCAGGCGCTCGAGCTGGGCGGCCATGTGCGCAAGGGCGAGCACGGGACGCCGGTCGTCTACGCCAACACGTTCGCGAAGACCGAGCAGGATAGCGACGGCCAGGACGTCACGCGCACCATTCCCTACCTCAAGACATACACCGTCTTCTGTGCGGACCAGATCGAAGGGTTGCCTACCCAGTACCGAGCGAGGCCGGAAGAACGTTCTTACGATCGACCGGGATTACTTCCTCCTGAAAAGCGGCACGCTGCGCTGGCTGTATCGCATCGCGCGGAGGCACGCCGTAACGCGGACTCCCTGTCATCTCGAATAATACGCTGGTCGATCACCGGTACGCCGATCGCGCACGGTAGACTGTTCGGGCCTCGGCTAGTCGCGCGATGGGCTCTCGCGCCCTTCGGCTGACGGAGATCGGTCGCGCGACTACTCGTGACGAAGCAAGGGCACCTCACGCACGGCGGCAAGTGCGCGCGCGAGGCGTTCGTCCCCGTATCCGCTCACCGGCGCGATGCGTGCGCCCCACGCGATCAGCCGCTCGCGAAAGGCGGCGTCCAACTGCTGTCGTTCGGTTGGGCTGTCACGAATCCCGTCGGCTTCCCACGGGAGATCAGGCTCGCACAGGAGATAGAGATCGGCAAGTCGATCGCGCGCCTCGGTGACGATCCAAGGCGGACATTCGCCGTAGTAGTGCTCGGCGTAGATCGTGGTGCTCACCAGGTCGGTGTCGAGCACGAGCGGGGGCGGTGACACGGTGCCGGTGAACTCGGTGCGCCACGCGTCGATGAAGCGCGCCTCGCCTTGCAGCTGTCCGCGTGCGATTGGCGCAACGTCCTCGGCGGTCAGCGGGCGTTGCGCCTGACGGGCGTACTCCCGGGAGAACTCCGGCACCCAGGGCGTACCGAGTGCCTCGGCGAGCGCGGCGGCCATCGTCGTCTTGCCGGTGCTCTCGCTCCCGGTGACGACCACGCGCGGTGGCAATCGTCGGCGCGGGCCCTCAGCAGGATCGCCCATCGGCGTCCCGGGTCACGCGACCGCGACCGCTGGCCGCGCGACGTACGACCGATGCCAGTCGCGGAGCCCGAGGACAGCGAGCAGCAGGAAGACGGAGTACTGAAACCCGGTGAACGGGAGCGACTTGAGGGCGAAGAACATCCAGACGTAGACCAGGTCGAGCGCGATCCAGAGCGCCCAGTTCTCGAGGATCTTCCGCGTCATCATCCACTGGGCGACGAGCGAGAATACCGAAAGCGTTGCGTCGAGGTAGGGGAGCGCTGCATCGGTGCGCTTGTGCAAAAAGGCGCCAAGCGCGACGGAGCCGGCGACACCGATGGCAGCCAGGAGCACGGCGAGGCGCGGCGTCAGTCGCGAGACGTGCAGCTCGCTCCGGTTCTCTCCCCCGAACTTCCACTCGTACCAGCCATAGACCGAGAGCATGAGGTAGATCACCTGCAGCCCCATGTCGGCGTAGAGCTTCTCGCGAAAGAAGAGGACGGCGTAGAGCCCCACGTTCACGATCGCGGTGGGCCAGCTGAGGATGTTCTCGCGGGTACTCAGCCAGACGCTGACCAGCCCGAAGACGACAGCGGTCCCCTCGAGCGGTGTGAGGGAGGCGATGAGGCCGCGCAGGAAGTCGCCGAGCATGGCGCAAAGCTAAGGGGGCGACACAGCCAAAGGAGCGGGAGCGGAGCGCGGAAGACGTTCAGTCATTGCGAATCCTTCCGGTGGTGGGGCGTGTAGCAGATCTTGCCGCGAGCGCCGGTGCTATCATGGCTTCGTGGCGCTTCGTGGCGCACGACCGAGGGGACTCATGCCCTCTCGTCGACATTCTCCCGAGCAGAAGCCAATTGCGCGTGGTACGACCGTCCCCCCACGGCCGCCAGCCGAATTGCCGAATGCGCGCATGCGCGTGGGTCCGACCAGGGCTGCTGGCGACGCTCCTGGCGCTCGTCGCCGCAAGCTCGGGGTGCGCGACCTTGAAGCCCCGCCCGCGTCCGCCGTCGCCCGCGGACTCTGCGCTGGCGAGGGCCGTCCTGGGCGAGACGCTCACCGAGTACTGGCGCGACGCGCTCACGCGCGAGAGCGATGCCGCACTGGCCAACGGACTTCGCGCCGCCACGCTCCCCGATATCTCTCAGGAAAGACGCAAGGAAGACTTCAAGGTCGCACAGCGGATCGGGATCGCGCTCGACGTCGTGAACGTCTCGGCGCTGAGCGAGGCCGACTACGTCACCTTGCTCGCGCTGCGTTGGGCGGTGGACCAGCGCGCCGAGGCCACGGCCTTCTATCTCCCCGACTTCTCCTTCCTCTCACCCGCCACGTCACCGATCCGAGACTTGAACGAGGTGTATCGGCTGCATCCCATCGACTCGCCTAACGACGCGGAGCGATACCTGTACTTCGCCGAGGCGATGCCGTTCGTGCTCGAGCGCATTCGGGCGGGGGTGGAGGAACGGGCGCAGCGCGGTTACGTCGCGCCGCGCGAAACGGTGGAGTCGGCGATCGCGTTCTATCGAACCCTTCGCGACCTTGGGAACGACGGACCGTGGTGGCTCGACTCCACGCGTACACGCGCGCTGGACGCCGCGCAGCGTTACGCGTTCGAGAAGGAGCTGCAGCAGATCGTAAAGCTACGCATTCAACCGTCGCTCGATTCCCTCGTCAACTACCTCGACCGCTCCTACCTCTATCAAGCATCAGCGCGCCCCGGGCTTTGGCAGTATCCGGGCGGGAAGGAGCTGTATCGTCACCTGCTGCGCCGAAATACATCGCTCGACGTAGCGCCCGACGAGGCGCACCGCGTGGGACTGGGGGAGCTTCGCCGGATCGACTCGACGATGTTCGCCTTTCGCCGTCGACAGCATTGGAACCCGAATCCCGTCGCCTTCAACGACTCGCTGCGGCGCGCGACGCCACGGGCACGGTCGATCCAAGCGGTGATCGCGGCGATGGACGCGCGGGAGAAGATGCTAGAGACGCATCTCGCGACACAGTTCACTCACCTCCCGGCGCGCCGCCCGGTGATCCGCGCGGCGACGCCGGCCGAAGCGGCGTTCTGGCCGGATGGGACCTATCTCCCGCCCAAGGGGATCGACTCGCTCGGCGTGTTGCTGCTGACGGATCGCTGGCGTGAACCGGCTGCAGTGATCCCGCAGGCGGCGCGCACCTATCGCCTGCTGATCCCCGGACGCGCGCTCGCGGCGGCAACGATCTTTGGCGACACGCTGATCCCCCCCTTCAGGCGGCAGCTCGTCACGCCGGGATTCTCGGACGGATGGTCGCAATACGCCGCCTCGCTCGCCGGGGAGATGGGGATGTACGAGGACCCGCTCGACGCGTACGGACGCCTGCTCGAGCAGGGAGCGGCGATGGCGCTGCTCGTGGTCGATACCGGGATTCACTACCTGGGGTGGTCGCTGGCGCAGGGGCGCGAGGTCCTGGGGCGCTACGTCCTCGCCAGCGACGAGGACGTCGACCGCATGCTGATCGAGCGCGTGGTGAACGAACCTGGGCGCGCGGGGGCGGGCGCACTCGGCGGGCGCGAATTCGCGGCGCTGCGCGCGTGGATGCAGCGCGACCTCGGCGCCGCCTTCGACGCGCCGCGCTGGCATGCGGAGATGCTGTCGTTAGGTGCGATCCCGCTCCCGATCATGGGGACGCACCTCGAGTGGTGGCTGTACGACCTGGGGCGGCGGGCCGCGGAAGCTCGCGCCAAGGCCGCCGCCGATTCGGCGGCGAAGACCGCTAAACCGGCGAAGCTCAAGAAGCCCGGGTAGCCGACGTCGTGTCGCCGAGCGCGGTCGCACCCTGTTCGGCCAGGTACCGCATCGCGCCGGCGTAGTCCTCGTGGACCGAGAGGACGAGGAGGTCACCAGGACGCGACTCGGCGAGCGCGAGCGAGAGGGCGCCGAGTTCGTCGGGGGCGCGACGGATCGACGTCGCAGGGGCACCAAGCCTGGTGAACGCGAGGGCGAGTCGGTCGGTGACCTCGCCGGGAGGGCGGCCGCGCGCGTACTTCGGCATCTCCTTGAGCACGATCACCGCGGGGCGATCGTGCCATACGGCTTCGGCGAGTTCGTCGAGCGCCTGGTCGTCGCGGTCGCCGCCTTGCCCGATGACCACGATCTGTCGTGCGCAGGGAATGGTGCGCGTGGCGCCGGAAAGGGCACGCCAACCGTCGGGGTTGTGCGCGAAATCGACGACGAGCTGCGCACCGCGATATGCGAGGCGCGCGAGGCGGCCGGGATTGTCGTGCACCGAGGAGCCAAAGCTCGCCAGCGTCTCGCGAATGGCGGCGACGGGGACGCCGAGCGCGAGCGCGGCGGCCGATGCGGCGAGGGCGTTCGCCACGTTGTAGCTGGCGGCACCGCCGAGGGTGAGCGGCATGTCGCGCACCGAGCCTAACGAGACGTCTTCCACTGCGGAGCGGTAGCGCAGCTCGCCCTGCTGCAGCACACAGGCGTCGCGGCCGTGGGCGAGATGGTCGACGATCGCGGGCGCTTGAGGGTCGAGCGAGAAGAGGGTGATGGGGGTGTCGCGCAATGCCTCTCCGCGGTAGGAGACACCCTCACCGCTCCCTGAGCGATCGTCCGCAGTCCGCTGAGAATTCGCGAGGCGCACGAGTGTGTCGTCCTGCGCATTGAGCACCAGCCGTCCATCTGTAACGAGCGCGCGCGCGACGATGAGTTTGGCCGCGCCCAAGTCGTCGAGCGTGTGGATGCCGTACTCCCCCATGTGGTCGGCGGCGACGCCGGTCACCACGGCAACATTCGCACGATGCGTGGCCACGCCTCGCCGGAGCATTCCACCACGCGCGGTCTCGAGCACCGCGGCGGTCACTCGGCGGTCGCGCAGGACGAGGCGGGCGCCGACCGGACCGGAGTAGTCGCCGTGATCGACTTCGGTGCCCGCACACCAGACGCCGTCGGTCGAGGTGTAACCGGTGGCATGTCCCGCGCGTGCCAGCATGGCGGCGAGGAGGCGCGTGGTGGTTGTCTTGCCGTTGGAACCGGTGACGAGAGCGACCGGAATGTCGTGCAGCGACGCCCAGTCGACCTGGGCGGGGGTGGGGAGCGCCGAGCGGGAAAAGGTGCGACTGCCGGCACCCGCACCTAACGACACATCGTCGTCGTCGAAGGTGAAGGTGAGCGAGTGGTGCGATGCTGCGTCGTGCAACGCGACCAGCGCGGGGGAGCGTTCGTGCTGCACGTGGACGCGCAGGCGCGCGACGACGCCGTTCTCGTCGTTCGCCACCTTGCCGGCCACGACTCGCTCCGCGGCGAGCCACGCCTGTTCGTTCACCTCGGTGGCGGCGAGGAGTGCATCGATGGGCGCTGCGATGAAGCATTGCGCGCCGCCGGGGTGACGGCGGAACGCAGTTTCGCGCGCGCTCCAGCCGAGCCGCGCGACGTAGCGGTGCGCGACCGCGTGCCACGCGCGGAGGAGTGCTTCACCTTCGTCTTCGCCAAAGGCGACGTGCAGGAGCGCCCCTTCGTACGACGAGAAGAGGTTCGGTCCCGTGAGGCGACGGGAATCGACGATGCGCGGCGACGGAAAAGTCACGATGCGAAACGACGCGAGGAAGGAACGGGATGCTGCGATCGCGGTGTCCGTTCCCTCGGCGCCGTCAGTCGTCCGTTTCGCGGGCGATGTGGACGCCGCGTTCGTCGCGCACCAGCACCATGTCATCGGCTAGCGGGCGAGGACTCGGCGCTTCCTCGGCCGCACGGACCAGTGCGGGCTGCAAGGGCACGGCTGGCGCGTTGCTGGCCGCAGCACCGTCTGCGCCGTCGCTGTCGGCGCCACTGCGGAAGTGTACGACCTGCTTCCAGCTGCGGGCGAGCGAGTCGGCGAAGAGGAGGACGAGGTCGTTGCTGCGCGCCATGCGTAGCGCCGTATCGATCGCTTCCTGCTCGTCGGGGACGAGGGCGATGCGGTCGGCGGCGATGCCGGAGGCGACGAGCGTGTCGCGCAGCATGCGCGGAACCTCGTCGTTCGCGCGCCCGCGCGGATCGTCGTCGCGTCGGCAGATGTAGTGGTCGAACTGTCCGCGCGCAGCGGCCTGCGCGATCTCGACGATGTCCTCGTCGCGGCGATCGCCGGGTGCGGCGACGACGCAGATGCGGCGCCTCTTCACGTCGAGGCGGCGCGCGAGCTGGCAGACGGAGTCCACGGCGGCGGCATTGTGGCCGTAGTCCATGATCACCTTGAAGGCGTGCTCGTCGAAGACGTTGAGCCGACCCGGTGCCTGGTAGAACGTCGCATGGAAGGTGCGGAGCCCGTTGCGGATGTCCTCGAGGCGCACGCCCATCGAGAAAGCCATCGCCGCGGCGAACATCGCGTTCTGCACGTTGAACGTGGCCTTCCCTTCCATCGTGGCGGGGACGAGGTGCGTCCAGAGGAGCGGGATGTGGGCGCCGCGATCGTAGATGGTGATCATCTGCCCGTTGATCCCGTCCTCGAGGGCGATCGCCCGTCCGCCGGCGCGGATGTGCTCGCGCACGAGCTCGTGCTGCGGGTTCATCGTCACGTAGCAGACCGACTTGGCCTCGGTGTACGCGGCCATGCGCAGCACGCGCGGATCGTCGGCGTTGAGGACCGCGGTGTCGCGCGCGACCTCGGCGATGATGCGCTTGACCTCGGCAAGTTCGTCGAGCGTGTTCACGCCGCGGAGCCCCAGGTGATCGCTCTGCACGTTGAGCACCGCGCCGACGTCGACGTGGCGCACTCCCATTCCCGCGCGCAGGAGCCCGCCGCGGGCAATCTCGAGGACCGCGACGTCGACCGAGGGATCGCTCAGCACCATGCGCGTGGCGATGGGGCCGGTCATGTCGCCGGCAACCGTGCGTTGCCCGTCCACGTAGACGCCGTCGGTGGTGGTGAGGCCCACGGTGCGCCCGGCGAGCTTGTGGATGTGGGCGAGCATGCGCGCGGTCGTCGTCTTGCCGTTGGTCCCGGTGACGGCGGCGATCGGAATCCAGCTCGGGGATCCGGGCGGGAAGAGCATGTCGACCGTCTTTCCGGCGACGTCGCGCGGCTTTCCTTCGCTTGGGGCCATGTGCATGCGGTAGCCCGGGGCCGCATTCACTTCGCAGATGGCGCCGCCGATCTCCTTGTACGACTGAGTGATGTCGGGGGAGAGGAAATCGACGCCGCCGACGTCGAGCCCGATCGCCTTGATGGCGCGCACCGCCATCTCGACGTTGTCGGGGTGCACGGTGTCGGTGACGTCGGTCGCCGTGCCGCCGGTCGAGAGGTTCGCCGTCAGGCGCAACAGCACCATCTCGCCGGCCGGCGGCACCGACTCGGCGGTGTAGCCGCGCGACTCCATGAGGCGCTGGGCCTCGTGATCGAGCTCGATGCGGGTGAGGACCTTCTCGTGCCCGATGCCGCGACGCGGATCGGCGTTGACTTCGGCGACGAGCGCGGCGATGGTGCGCGTCCCGTCGCCCACGACGTGACCGGGAAGCCGCTTGGAGGCGGCGACCAGTTCGCCGTTGACCACCAGCATGCGATGATCAGCGCCAGTGATGAACGTCTCGACGATGACCGAACGCGAGTGCTCGCGCGCCTTCTCGAAGGCGATGCGCACTGCGTCCTCGTCCATGAGGTGGATCGAGACGCCGCGCCCGTGATTCCCGTTGTAGGGCTTCACGACCACGGGATAGCCGATGCGGCGGGCAGCCTGCGCCGCGCCGTCGGCGCTCTGCACGAGGCGCTGCTGCGGGACGGGAAGCCCTAACGACGACAGGATCTTGTTGGTCTCTTCCTTGTCCGAGGCCAGCTCGACCGCGATGTGCGGGGTGTTCGACGTGACAGTGGCCTGGATGCGGCGCTGGTGCTTGCCGTAGCCGAGCTGGATGAGCGAGGCCTGGTTGAGGCGGATCCACGGGATCCCGCGGCGCGCTGCCTCGTGCACGATCGACGCGGTCGACGGGCCGAGTGCGCGACGCTGCGCATAGCGGATGTATTCGTCGCGCGCCGTCTCCCAGTTCCACGCATCGTCGTACGTCTCGGGGCGCAGCTCGGCGGGGAGGAGCGAGTGCAACAGGGCGAGGGCGAGGTCGGCGGCTTCGTTCCCGACTTCGGCCTGTTCGTACTCGAAGACGACGTCGTACACGCCGGAACGGTCGGCGATGGAGCGCGTCTTCCCGAACGAGACATCTTCGCCGGCGATGTTCTGCAGTTCGATGGCGACATGCTCGAGGACGTGCCCGAGCCAGGTTCCTTCGTCTTCGGTCATGCGGCGAATGAACCCACCGGGCTCACCATAGGAGCAGCCATGCTCGCGCAGCCCCGGGAGTCGCTCCACGAGCCCATCAACGAATCCCTGGCCGAGGCGCATCGTCGGCCACTCTTCCAGCACGCCCAAGTCGAGCTCGAGGCGGATGACGGGGAAGAGGGCGTAGACGGAGGGGCCGACGAAGGTGCGGCGGTCTGTGAAGAGCATGGGACGGGAGACGGGGGACGGGGGACAGGAGTTGGGACGGTGCGGGCGCGCGCTACGACCCTTCTCCTCTTCCTCTCGCGTTTAGGGGAGTGATCGCTCTGCCTAAAGGTCATCTCACAAATGGTCGACGGCCTCCGGCCGGCGCTGGGCGCCGGCGCGACCGGCGACCATTTGTGAGATGACTTCTACTCTGCCGACTGAAGTTCGTCTACGCTGGCGTGGCGGGTGTGGAGATTGTAGCGCGCGCCGTGCGTAAGGATGTGGAGCTGGACGCCGACGAGCGAGACGGGTTGGCCGCGGTCGGTGTGATCGGCGGAGGAGTATTCGACCTTCGACGGGTCGATGCAGGTGATCCCCCCGGAACCGCGGATCTCGATCACGTCGTCTGGCCCGATGAACGCAGCGGTGTCTTCGTCGAGTCCCAGGCCAACGGCGAAGGGATTCAGGGCGAGCGCCATGAGAAGGCGGCCGAGGCGGTCGCGCTGGCGGAAGTGCTGGTCGATGACGACACGGTTGGTGAGGCCGAGTCCCGGGGCGAGCGTCGCCATTCCCACTTTAGGGGTCGGCCCTTCCTCGCCGAAGGCGATCATGTGCTCGGAGAGGAAGGCGGCGCCGGCGCTGGTGCCGGCGACGTGCTGTCCGTGCGCGTTGCGCTTCCGCAGGAGCTTGGCGACCGGGGTCCCGCCGAGGGTGGTGGCGAGCTTGAGCTGGTTGCCGCCGGTGAGGAAGACGCCGTCGGCGCGTTCGATCACCTGGAGGTAATCCTCGTCGTCGGCGTCGCTCCGCCGATCGATCCCCAGCGCCTTCGCGTCCTGCGCCCCCATGCGGCGAAAGAGCGCCTCATACTCGCGCCCGGTGTCGGGGTCGGACGAGGCGGTGGGGATGATGGCGATGCGCGCGTTCCGCCCGCCGCAGAGGTGGGTGAAGTGGGCGAGGATATCGGAGTTCCCGATCTTTCCGCCGATCGGGATGATGTAGCCGCGCTCGGCGTCGTCGGGGACGCGGGATGGGGACACGATAAAAGCGGACGGGGGACGGGGGACGGGGGACGGGAGATAAAACTACAGACGGGAGACGGGGGACGGGGGGCGGGAGTGCGTCTTCGACGCGAACCACCATCTTCCGACCTCGTGCGAAACGTTGGCGCGCCTGCCGCCTGCTGCAATGAGGCGACGCGCGAACACCTAAGGGTGGTAACGACGAGTCGCGGCTCATCACAATCGCCTCGACAACGCCCCCAGCACGCCGCAGTATCATCGCCCGCCGTCGAACCCCCGTCTCCCGTCTCCCGTCTCCCGTCTCCCGTCCCCCGTCTCCCGTCCCCCGTCTCCCGTCCAACAGGCTTCCCATGTCCGACACCACTTCCAGCGCCCCTTCCTACCGCGGCCGCTTCGTCTGGTTCGACCTCAACACCACCGACGAGAAGGCGGCGCAGGCGTTCTACACATCCGTTGCCGGCTGGGGAATCGACCAGTGGGACATGGGTGGTGCGATCTACTACATGTGGAAGGTCGGCGCCGACAACATCGGGGGGATGCGCGAGTTTCCCCCGGCGGCGCTCGAGCAGGGGGCGCATCCGCACTGGCTCGGCTACATCGCCACCGAAGACGTCGCCGCCACGGTGAAGCAGGCGGCTTCGCTCGGCGCGACGGTGATGGTGCAGCCGACGGCGATTCCGACGGTCGGGACGTTTGCGGTGCTGCGCGATCCACAGGGTGCGGTTTTCGCTGCCTACACGCCCGAAGGAGACGCGCCGGGACATGAAGGGATGCCGACCCCCGGCGACATCTCGTGGTACGAGCTCGCGACGAAGGACATCAACGCGGCGCTCGACTTCTATGGTGCGCTCTTCGGGTGGACGCTCTCGTCGGACATGGACATGGGACCGAACGGGATCTACCGCATCTTTGCGCGCAACGGCCAGATGATGGGTGGGATGTACAACGTCAGTGACGCGATGCCGATGCCGCCGTCGTGGACGTTTTACATCTTCGTCGACGACATCCACGCTGCGGCTGCGCGCGTGACGGCGGCGGGCGGAGCGATCATGCAGCCGCCAATGGAGGTCCCCGGCGGGATGATCTTCATCGCCACCGATCCGCAGGGGGCGGTGTTCGCTGGTCACGCGATCAGCGCGTCGTGACGCACCGCGCGGGCGCGCGGTGACGCGCGCCCCGACCTGCGCGAACATTCCGTCCGGCGACCGGGCGCACCGCGTGAGAAGCTCCGCGGTGCGCCCGGTCTCATTGTTGCCTGCATGGTCGCTCGGCGGTCTTCTTTCCATACCGCCCGTACGACCGCGAAGACGCGGGCGACGGACGTCGTCGCGGCTGTTCGTGCCGCATGCGACATGCGCGGGGCACCGGTCGGCCGAGTTGTTCCGCGTGCGCCGCGCCGCTCACCAGTACTGCAGGAATGAACGACTTCATGGGACGAGGATCGTCGAATCGTCGGACGCCGATGAATCGTCGCCCCGCCGATCGACAGACGCCGCGCGAACTCAAGGTCGTCGGGCAGGGGAGCCGCTATCGCGTTTGCGTGATCGTGGGGACGCGCCCCGAGGCGATCAAGCTCGCACCCGTCATCCTCGAACTCGCGCAGCATCGCCACGCGATCGAGACGGTGGTGGTGAGCACCGCGCAGAACCGCGAGATGCTCAAGCAGGCGCTCGACGCCTTCGGCATCAAGCCCGATGTGGACCTGGGCGTCGCGGTCGCCAACAAACACGCGCTTGCCGATTTCACCGCGCGCGCCATGGTCGCGCTGTCGAGCTGCTACGCCGAGACGCAGCCGGATCTCGTGCTCGTGCAGGGAGACGGAAGCGTGGTCCTCGCCGCCGCACTGTCGGCGCACTATCTCGGAATTCCGGTGGGACATGTGGAAGCAGGGCTGCGCACCGGTAACCTGCGCAATCCATTTCCCGAGGAGCTCAATCGTCGCATGGCGGCGGTGGTGGCCGACCTGCACTTCGCTCCCACCGAAGGGGCGCGCGACAACCTGCTGCGCGAGGGAGTGACGGAAGACCGCGTGGTGGTGACGGGAAACACGGTCGTCGATGCGATCCGGCGAACGCCGCGCAGATCGTCATTTGCCGATGCGCAGCTGAACGCACTCCCATGGGAGAAGCGGCGTTTCGTGCTGTGCACGATCCATCGACGTGAGCACGTGGGGGAGCCGCTGCTGAACAGCTGCCGCGCGATTGCCGAACTCGCGGCCATGCACACCGACACGCACTTCCTCTTTCCCGTTCACCTGAATCCACAGGTACGCACGGTGGTGCACGACGAACTCGCCGGAGTTCCGCGCGTGGAGCTCCTCGAGCCGTTGGGCTATTCAGATCTGGTGGAAGTACTGCGACGCTCCGAATTCGCGATGACGGATTCGGGTGGGATCCAGGAAGAGTGCGCGACGCTTGGGCGGCCGGTGCTCGTGCTGCGACGCGTGACGGATCGACCGGAAGTGATCGAATCGGGATTCGGCGTACTGGCCGGGACGGAGACGAACGCGATCGTCGATCACGCGACGCGCCTCCTCGACGACTATCGCATCATCGATGCGATGAGTGCGGGGGAGAACCCATTCGGCGACGGTCTCGCAGCGCAGCGTATCGTGCAAGCGCTCATGCGTCGTGCACCGCGGCAGGCGGGCGCGCTCCCGATGGCCGAGGGGCCGGCGCTCCTCCCGACGCGCCGCGCGGTCGAACTCTAGACGAAAAAATTCTTGCCTCGGCGGGCGCCCAGGTGCGATTCGAGCGTCGCGGGTGCGGCCGTGATCGGCGCCGGGGCGGGGGGCGATGGCGGTGCGATGGACGCCGGCGCGAGGCCTGTGCGGCGAGAGAATCGCCCCCACACGGATGCAGCAGGAACCGGCAGGCGGGGGCGTTTTCCCTAGCAAAATCATCGTTAGGCGACGCTTGCGCCTGACGGACATCCCAGAAACGACGCGGCACCAGGATCCCCGGAGATCCTGGTGCCGCATACGTTGGAGCGGGCGGTTGACTTTCCCGCCTGCGTAATTGTAAGAGGCTCCTCGCAATTGCGCGAGCCCCGCGTGCGAAGTCGATGCATGTCGTCGTCGCCGCATGCGCGCGCATCGTGCGGAAGGAGAAGGTCCCGATCCCCCTTCGGATACCCTGCGCGACGCGAACACCGCGGCGATCGCGCACGATCGCGAACCGGCATTCAACGCTTTGCACGGTTCGCCGCTCCCCTGCGGCGAACGCAGCCGGAGCAACGCAACGCGCGTTGCAGGTGGCGGGTTTCCCTAGGGGAAATAGCGGAGCGCGAGCGAGTCGGCGATGTCCCACGGCGCCGATCCGGTGCGGTTGGTCAACACCACGATCGTCAGTCCGTCATCGGGAAAGCGCGAGACCGCATTGGTGAAGCCGCGCGTTTCGCCATGGTGCCGCAGTCGCGCGTGTCCCTGGAATCGCTCGACGAACCAGCCGAAGCCATACGTCGTCGCGGTGCCGTCGCTCAGCGTGAACGGCGTCGTCGTCGCGCGCCACAGGGAATCCCCGACGAGCGGTGCGTGGTCGAGCGACGCATGCCACTTCGCCAGGTCGTCGATCGACGAATACACACCGCCGTCGCCGAGTACCGCAGAGGTGTTGCTCTGGTCCGTGCGCTCGACGCTGTCGCCACGCACGGTGTATCCCCACGCGCGATGCGGAACGGTGGTGCGTCCATCTTCGTGCGCATAGGTGCCGAGCATGCCCAGCGGCTCGAAGATGCGCGCGCGGAGAAAATCGCCGAATCGCATTCCGCTCACGCGCTCCACGATCAACGAGAGGAGCGCGTATCCGGTATTGGAGTATCGCCACGCACGTCCCGGTGCGAAGTACGTGCTCTCGGCGTGCGCACGCAGGAGTGCGGGGACTTCCTGATCGCGAACCTGACGCGACTGCGAGTCGGGGACGAAGTCTTCGTAGTCCCACAACCCGCTGGTGTGCGTGAGCAGGTGGCGCACCGTGACGGGTGTTGCGTACGACGGGAGCTCGGGGAGGAAGTCGCGGATCGGCGCGTCGAGCGAAAGCTTGCCGTCGCGCACGAGCAGCAGGATCGCGGTCGCAGTGAACTGCTTGGTCAGCGATGCTAGGCGATAGTTCGTTTCGGGAGTCGCGGGAATGCGCTGCTCGACGTCGGCGAGTCCGAAGGAGCGGCGGAGGAGTACGCTGTCGTGCCGTACGACGAGCACGCTCGCGCCGGGCATCCCGGATTGGGCAAAGCGTGCAAAGAGGGAATCGCTCACGGCGGTTGCGGTGGCGGGTGAGGAATGCGCCTCGGGCGTCGCCCCTCGGTCGCACGCGGCGCACATGAGCGCGGTCGCAGCAATCGCGGTCGCAACGCGCGCGGTCGCAACGCGCACGAGAGCGCGGCGCGGAGTGGAGTTTCGATAGGCCGGCAGCTGAGCGTCAGAGATCATCGAGCCCTCGGAGTGACGATGCGCACATCGCGCGCCGCGCGCGAGTGCGTGCTGCCAAGGTACGCGCCACGCGACGGAACCGTGCGTCGCTCGTCACGGTAGGAACGGGGCGTTGTCGGCATTGGGCGACACACCCGCACGGTGCGCACCGTACGTCAGCAGCAATATTGGAGCGTCTCGAGGAGAGCGATGCAAGCGGTTGTGCAAGCGGTTGTGCAAGCGGTCATGAAAGCGGTCATGCGAACGGTCATGCGAGCCCACATGCTAACCCACGAGCGAACCCACATGGGGATCCTCATGCGTACGGACACGCGAACGTTGAACGAACGCACGCGAAACGCTGCTCGGCTTTCGCTGCTGGCCATTGCGTTGGCCGGCGCGGCGACCAACGGTGCGGCGCAGGAGCGAAACCTCACGCTCGTAGGCACGGGGAGTCTCGAGGGCGGGAAGGCGTCGCCAACCGAGGTGCACGAGGCGAGAATGACGTTGCGCACGAATTCCGACTTCGCCGTCACCCTCGTCTCGCGCAGCAACAACATCGTCATCAAGGGAAAGTGGCAGCGCCCGACGCTGGGGAACGTCGACCGTATCGAGGTGCGCGAAGTCGCGGGCGTCGCCGTTCGCGGGAGCGGGAAGCTGAGCTATGGCGACAATGAACGACGGACGCCGCGCACGCTCGAGCTCAACTGGAACGATCGCGGCGAGAGCTATCGACTCGAGATCGCGACGCGCGACGCCGAAGACGATGACTCGCCCGACGGCTGGCGTGCGGGGGCGGGAGCGCAGGTGTACCGCAACGTCGATGCGCGGGCGCGCGGCGATGGCGTTGCGCGCATGGAGGGCGTGCGTGGCGGCGCGTACTCGGTCGTGCGCGCACGCATCGGCACGGGCGGCGACGTGGTACTCGATGTCGATCGACCGACGCGCGGCGAAATTCGCGGACGCGTGCGGCGCGTCCAGGGGAAACGCATCGAGCTCGCCGTGCTCGCGATCTTCGGCTACACCGCCACGGGGACGCTCACCGTACGCCTTCGCTCCGCCGATGAGGTTCGCGCATTCGACGGCACGGGGACGGGCGAACGCGGCCCGTGGTCGCTCACCTTCCGCGGGAACGGGATGCCTAACGACGTCCCCCGCCCGAGCGGTGGCGACCGTCCCGAGAACACGGTCCTGCAGATGGATCGCGCCGAGGGTGGGCGCGGCGTGCTCTCCCAGGCGGGAGGCTCCACGCTCGACATCGCCCGCGCGACGGTGCGCCTCGAACGTGCACGCGACGGTCACATCATCCTCGAGGCGCGGCGTGAGCGCGTGACGATCGACGGGCGCTGGCTCGAGGCCCCCGACGAGCGCGTCCAGTTCGAGGTGCGCCGCGTCAACGGCAAGGAGGCGAGCGGGCGACTCACGATTCGTCGCGATGGCTCGTCCTTCTCCACGATCCAGGGAGACGGACGCGCACTCGGCAAGCCGTTCACGCTCGTCTTCGCGACGCACTAGCGCTCAGCTCACAAGATCTCGCCTGCCATCCGCGGGCGGTCTTCGTGAGCGCGTTGTAGCACATCCTCATTGTCACCCCCTAGAAATGCGAAGCGCGACGCCAGTCGGCGTCGCGCTCGTCGCGCCCGGAGCAGTTCCCGGTCGTGCGCGCGCTACATCTTGGGGCGCCCATCGAGCTCCTCGATCGTCTTGGTCGAGGCCGGGCGCTCCTTGCGAAGGCGCGCCGCGACTTTCTCGTTCACCGACATCACACGCAGCACGTTCTCGCCGGCGACCTTGCGAAGGTCGGCGTCGCTCCAGCCGCGCTTCGAGAGCTCGACGAGGAGCGCGGGGAAGGTCGACACGTCCTGCAGTCCGTCGGGAAGGTCGTTTCCCGTCCCGTCGAAATCGCTCCCGATTCCCACGTGATCGACACCGGCGACATCGCGCACATGCTCGATGTGGTTGGCGACGTCGGCGATCGATGCGTGGACCGCGGGGTGCGCACGATCCCACTCGGCGAGCGCCCGCATGGCAGCCGCGCTATCGCCGGGGTTCGCTGCGCGCAGCCGCTGCATCTCGGCGCCACGCATGGCGCTGTACTCCGCGACCTTGGGCGAGACGAAGCCGGGGACGAACGGGACCATCACCACGCCACCGTTCTTCGGGAGGCGGCGCAGGATCGAGTCGGGAACGTTGCGCGGGACGTTGGTGAGTTCGCGCGCTCCCGAGTGCGAGAAGATCACGGGCGACTCGGTGACGTTCAGCGCGTCGCTCATCGTCCCGGGCGAGACGTGCGACAGATCGACGAGCATCCCGAGGCGATTCATCTCACGCACCACCTCTTCGCCGAACTTCGTGAGCCCGCCGTGCTTCGCCTCATCCTGCGCGGCGTCGGCCCAGTCGAGCGTGACGTTGTGCGTAAGGGTCATGTAGCGCGCGCCCAGGTCGTAGTACGCGCGCAGTGCGCCGAGCGAGTTCTCGATCGCGTGTCCCCCCTCCATGCCGAGCATCGACCCGATCTTCCCGCTGGCCTTCGCCTTGCGCACGTCGGCGGCGGTGAGCGCCGTCATGAAGACGTCGGGATACTTGGCGATGATGCGGCGGGCGATGTCGATCTGCTCGAGCTGGATGCGCGCGAAGCCGGAGTCCTTCACTTCACCCGGGACGTAGACCGACCAGAACTGTCCGCCGACCATCCCCTTCTTGAGGCGCGCAATGTCGGTATTGCCCGATGTCGGCTGGCGCAGGTCGTACGCGTCGACGTCGCGGGGATGCGACTTGACCTCTTCGCGGATGTACCACGGGAGATCGTTGTGCCCGTCGACGAGCGGCGTGGTGGCGAGAATGCGTCGCACCCTGGCGAGATGCGCGGCGTCGCTCATCGGCGCCTTCGCCTGCGCGTGCGTGGCGGAGAGTGGAGCGGCGAGGGCGAGGAGCGCGATGCGGGACGCGAAACGGACGAGGGTGTTGGTCATGGCGTGATGAGGTCGACCCTAACCGCCGCAGAGACGGTGGTGTAGTTGGTTCCGTTGATGGACGACGTGACGAGATACGAGCCGTCGGGGAGTGGCGTGGAAGATCCGCCGGGCGGCGTGACGCTGGCCGTCCCCGTCCAGATGAACTTTCGCGTGACCGAGCCGGACGGTGGGACGTCGAGGGAGTCGATCCGGGAAATGCAGGTGGGGACCCCGTTAGGCGGGACGACCGTCGTTCCGGCGATCGTGCGGATGGTCACCAGGATCTGGCACTCGGAGTTGAATCGGAGACGCGCCGTCTGCGTGAAGGTGTTGGTGATCGTTGTGGTGATCGTGTCGGCCTTTCCGCGCTCCAGCGTGGCGGCGCTGAGCGTCATGGTCAGCGTGATCGGCGGTTCCTGGCGCTTGGGAACCGTCGGCGACTGCGTGCAGGCTGCGGCGAGGGTACCGAGCGCGGCGCATGCGGCGAGCACCGCGAAGAGTTGAGGACGTCTCATGCCTTGATTGTAGGACGTCGTGAGGGATTCCGACACCGTGCCGGCAGGGCGCACGGCCGGAACTCCTTGCGACCCGCCAGCGCCCGCGTTGGTTCCGCCGAGTCGGCTTGCCGAACTTTCAACGCGGGTCCGTGGAGCGCCAGCGCACCGCGGTGAAAGTCGCGTGGGGACCGGTCAATCACTCTTACGAAACTGCATTGAGGTTGTAGCGCATGATGCGCCCGTGTGCGCCGTCGCGATCTCGTTCGAGGGCGTAGACCTCGCCGGTCGGTCCTTCGCTCCTGGCCAACAGCTCGGCGATTGCTTCCCGGTCGTTGTCCGTGAGCTGCAATTCGAGCGCGCGCCGCGTGGCGTCGAGGTGGCCGGCATGTCGCGCCCCGACGATGACGGCGGCGACCGCTGGCTGGTCGAGCACCCAACGGATCGCCACCGTCCCGATCTTGACGTCGTGACGCCTGGCGATGGCATCGAGGAGTTGGAGGAGTTCCTGAAAGAGCGTCCATCCCCCGAACTCGTCGATGATGAGCTTGTACTTCGTGAGCGATCGATTCTCGAGCGGCTCGAGGGGCTCGTCGACGCCGAGCCACTTCTCGGAGATGAATCCGCCGGCGACGGCGCCGAAGGCGAGCATCCCGATGCCGTGCGCCGCGCAGAGTGCAGCCATGTCGCCGGCGGCGCGGCGGTCGAGGAGCGAGTACTGCAGCTGGTGCGAGATGATCGGGACGCCCGCTTCGACCAGGAGCGAGAGGTGTTCGGTGTCGAAGTTGGTCACGCCGAGCTGCCGGATCTTCCCTTCGTCGCGCAGCATCGCGAGATAGCGCGCCGCGTCGACCACCCCGGGAATGCCGTAGTCCCACCAGTGGAGCTGCACGAGATCGATCGCGCGCACGCCGAGCCGTTCGCGCGAGCGCTCGATCGTGCGGCGGATGTCGTGCGCGGTGAGGGCGGCAAGCGAATCGAGATCGGGAACGAACTTCGTGTGCACGCGCACCTGCTCTCCGGCGTTATGGTGCGCGGGGCGCCAGCTGCGCAGGAACTCGCCGATGCGTGCCTCGACGCCGGTGTAGATGTCGGCGCAGTCGAAGGTGGTGATTCCGGCGTCGACGAACGACGCCATGTCGCGCAGCGCCTGCTCGGCGGGGATCGCGCCGTGCCCCCCCGCCAGCTGCCATCCTCCCTTGATGAGGCGCGAGATGCGGTAGCCGTGCGCGAGGTCGATGTGCGTGGCGGAGCGCGGCGTCACCGGTCGGGCGAAGGCGATGGCATGGGGACCACGGTCACGTCGCCGTGCCGAAAGGTGCGGCGCGCCGTGCGGGTGATGCGAAACCGCCCGCCACAGTTTGGGTCGACGCAGGCGATGTCGGTGTCGGTCGTCATCCAGTCGGCGGGGTGCGTCTCGCGCTGCTTCGCCGGAAGGATGGGGAGGAGACCGGCGAGCGAGTAGAGGGGAAACCCCTGACCGTCGGGGAAGCGCAGCATTTCGCCGGACAACTCGAACCAGTCGCCCGCGCGGTGATTGCAGACCATCGGGCGATCGCCGGCCACGACATCGACACGCAAGTCGTACAGCGTGAAGGTGTCGCCGGGGTGCGTGTCGCGATGTGGTTCGGGATGCGTCATGGGCCGCTCCTTCCCGGGGTTGGGGCGCGCTGTATGATAACCGCCGTGCATCCCCATCATCCCCCCCTCGAATTTCGCGGCCGGCTCGTCGGCGCGCTCGCGCCGTTTGCGCTCTTCCTTGCCGGCGTGGGATGGCTCGCGCTGTCCGGCGCGCCCGACGAGAAAGGATTCTGGCCGATCCTTCTCGCCGCGCTCGCGCTCGGGTTGGCGCTCGCGCGCGATCGCACGCGCTACAGCGAGACCGTGATTGCCGCGATGGCGCAGCCGGTCGTGATGCTGATGATCATGGCGTGGCTGTTGGCGGGCGTGTTGGGCGTCGTGCTCAACGCGTCGGGGTTCGTGCAGGCGCTGGTGCTGGGAGCGCACGCACTCGCGCTCTCGGGGGCGGCGTATGTCGGCGCGTCGTTCGTGATCTGTGCGATCGTGTCGACGTCGACGGGGACGAGTTTCGGGACGATCCTCCTCGCCGGGCCGCTGTTGTATCCCGCGGGTGGCGCGCTTGGCGCAGCTCCCGCGGTGCTGATGGGGGCGATCCTTGCTGGCGCGACGTTCGGTGACTCGATCTCGCCGGTGTCGGACACGAGCATCGCCAGCGCGGGGTCGCAGCACACCGACGTCCCGGGGACGGTGCGGGCGCGTCTCAAGTACGTGATTCCAGCCGGACTCGTGGCGCTCTTCGCGAGCGTCGCGCTCGCCGCCCGCGGCTCCAATGGCGGCGCCGCGTTAGGCGACGCCGCCTTCGCGACGCAACCCGCGGCGGCACCGGCTGCCCTGCCGATGCTCATCGTGCCGGTCGTGGTGATCGTCCTGCTCGCGCGCCGGCGTCATCTCCTCGAGGGGCTGATGGCGGGGATCGTCCTGGCGATCGTGGTGGCGCTCGCTGCGCGATTGATCGCGCCGTCGCAACTCATCTACATCGATCGCGAGGCGTTCAGCGCCAAGGGGCTCATCATCGACGGCGTCTCGCGCGGGATCGGCGTTTCGGTCTTCACGATCCTCCTGATCGGGCTCGTGGGGGCGCTCGAGGCGTCGAGCTCCGTCGAGCGAGTGTTGGCGTGGGCGCGGACCAGCACCGTCTCGCCGCGGCGCGCCGAGCTGTGGATCGTTGGGGCGGTGTCGGCAGCGGTGCTGCTCACCACGCACTCGGTGGTCGCGATGCTCACGGTGGGAGAGTTCACCCGCGAGGTCGGCGGACGCGCGGGGTTGAGTGCCTACCGGCGGGCGAACCTGCTCGACATGACGGTGTGCACGTACCCGTTCCTCCTCCCGTACTTCATCCCGACGATCCTCGCGTCGAGTGCGAGCCAGTCGGGCGTTGCGCTGGGGATGCCGCGGATTTCGCCGTGGACGGCGGGGATGATGAATTTCTACGGGTGGGCTCTCTTCGTGACGATCGCCGTTGCGATCGTCACAGGTTACGGAAGACGAGAAGACGAGAAGACGAGAGACGACGGCGCCTAACGACGTTGCGCATCGCAGGTGGCGAGGAGGGCGCGGTACGCCGCGTCGATCTGGTCTGCTCCACCCCTCGCGCGGGCTTCGGCGAAGATCTCGAGGGAGCGGTCGTCCCATTCGTTTTCGCGCTGCCAGGCTTCGAGCAACAGCTCGACGATGCGGCGGTCGGCCGCTGCGGCTTCGCGGGTGCGTCCGAGTTCGGTGAGGATGGCGCTGTCCTCGCTCAGGAGCTGGCACCAGAGGCGGAGGCGTTGCGCGTCGCCGACGAGGTTGGCGGCGGTGCGCACGTCGACCATCATCGCCATTCCTGCAGCGGGGCCAAGGAGCTCCATCGTGGCCTGGTGCAACTCGAGGCGCGCGCCATTGAGGTCGCCTTCGGAGCGCCGCTTGCGCGATCGCGCGATCGCCGCGACGAGCGATTCGATGAGGCGCAGGATGTAGTCGCGTTGGACGAGGGCGATCGCTGCCTGCCGTGAATGGGATGAGGGTAGGGTATGGTGGGAGGCGAGTGGG
>CAZWVG010000028.1:0-36741 GCA_964637355.1 uncultured Gemmatimonadaceae bacterium | reverse complement strand
TGCGCCGCATCCCACTCGCAGCGGGCGCGAAGGTCCCGCATGAGAGTGAGCGTATCTTCAAGTGTGGCTTTGGCTTGCATAGGTTCCTCCGGGCGTCTATACTACCCGCCCCGCACGCCCCTGGTCAATGGACGCCGACACGCGACGCGCCTGGCTCGACATCGACCTGGGCGCGTTACGACAGAATGCCCGTACGATGGCCGAACGCTCCGGCCGTCCCCTCCTCCCGATGGTCAAGGCCGACGCTTACGGCCTCGGCGCGGTGGAAGTCTCGCGCGCACTCGAGTCGCTCGACGTCTGGGGGTTCGGGATCGCCGCGGTGCGCGAGGGAGAAGTGCTTCGCGCTGCGGGAATCCGGCGCAGGATCCTCGTCTTCACGCCACTCCTCCCGAGCGAGTTCGCCGAGGTTCGCCGTCTGGGGCTGACGCCCACGTTTGGCGATCCAGCGGCTGCGCAGGCGTGGGTCGACAGCGGAGGAGGGGAGTGGCACCTGGCGATCGATACGGGGATGAGCCGCGCAGGCATTCCGTGGCGCGAGATCGCGGCGATTGCCGATGTCGTGCGCGCGCACCCGCCGGCCGGCGCCTTCACGCACTTTCACAGCGCCGAACGCAATGACGGTTCGCTCGACGTGCAGCAGCAGCGCTTTCGCGAAGCACTCGGCGCGCTGGAGGTGACGATTCCCGTGCTGCATGCGGAGAACAGCCCCGGCGTCGAGCGCCAGTCCCCGTCACCGTGGAGCGTGGTACGCCCCGGGGTCTTCCTGTACGGGGTCGGAGGAGACGAGGGATCGGCCGTACAGCCGGCTCACGTGGCGTCACTTCGTGCGCGCATCGTGGAGCTTCGGACGGTGCAGGCGGGAGACACGGTGAGCTACTCGGCTACGTGGCGCGCCGAGACGTCGCGAAGGATCGCTACCCTCTCCTGCGGTTATGCCGACGGATACCGCCGCTCGCTCGGGAATCGCGGGGAGGCGCTGGTTCGCGGCCGGCGCGTCCCGGTCGCGGGGGTCGTGACGATGGACATGACGATGCTCGACGTGACGGGTGTGGAGTGCAGTGTGGGCGACGTGGCAACGCTCATCGGTGGCGACGGTGACGAACTGCTCGACATGAACAGCGTAGCGCGTCGTGCAGAGTTGTCTCCCTATGAATTGCTGGTCGGGCTTCGGTTGCGTGTTCCGCGACGTTACGCAGGAGCGGCGACGTGAGCGCGTCCGCAATGCCCGCACGCGGGCGCCGGGCGATGCTGATCATCCTTGATGGCGTGGGGATCGGCGCGGCGCACGACGCGGCGCTCTACGGCGACGCGGGGAGCGACACGCTCGGCAACACCGCGCGTGCGATCGGGGGCTTCGAACTCCCCAGCCTCCGCTCGTTAGGCCTGGGGACGCTCGCCCCGATTCCCGGGATGGAAGGCGGGGCGCCGCCAGCGGCCGCGCGCACCACGCTCCAGCCGGCATCGGCAGGGAAGGACAGCACCACCGGGCACTGGGAGCTGTGCGGCGTGGTGCTGCAACGCCCGTTTCCCACCTTTCCCGCCGGCTTCCCGCCTGCGCTCCTCGTGGAGTTCGCGCGCCTAACGGGGCGCCCGGTCATCGGCAATGTGGTGGGGAGCGGTACGGAGATCATCCAGCGCTTCGGTGCCGAACAGGTCGAGCAGGGGGCGCTGATCGTCTACACGTCGGCCGATTCGGTTTTTCAGGTGGCCGCACATGAGGACGTCGTCCCGATCGCTGAGCTCTACGCGGCCTGCGCGACGGCGCGCGAGCTCCTCGTCCCGCCGTACGACGTCTCGCGCGTGATCGCCCGTCCCTTCGCCGGCGACGCGACGCACGGCTATCAGCGGACGCCGCGCCGTCGCGACTTCTCCCTCGCCCCGCCGGAGGAAACGCTCCTCGATGCGCTAGCTCAGGGGGGGATCGAACGTCAGGGAGTGGGGAAGGTCGACGACCTCTTTGCGGCGCGCAGCATCTCCTCGCACCACACGCAGGACAACGAGGAGGGGATCGCCAGGATCGCCGACTGGATGATGCACGCCGAGAGTGGGTTCCTCTTCGCCAACCTAGTAGATTTCGACCAGCTCTACGGGCACAGAAACGATGTCGCGGGGTTCTACGGAGCGCTGCGGCAGTTTGATCGTGCCCTGCCATCCCTGCTGTCCGCTCTTCGCGAGGACGATCTCCTGTTCATCACCGCCGACCACGGCAACGACCCGACGACGCCGTCGACCGATCATGCGCGTGAGCGGGTGCCAGTGTTGATCGCGGGAGCGCGCGTGCGACCGGTGCAGCTGGCCGAGCGCGAGACGTTCGCCGATGTGGGAGCCACCGTGTCGGAGTGGTTCGGGCTCTCGTACAGAGGGAGAGGGACGTCATTCCTGGCGGAGATCGTGGCGTGAACGCACCCGCCACCCGGGACGACATCGAAGGGCTGGTTGCGGCAGCGCAGTCGGCGATGGCGCACGCCTACGCGCCATATTCCGGATTCCGTGTCGGTGCGGCGCTCAAGGGGAGCGATGGTCGTATCTTCCTCGGCTGCAACGTGGAGAATTCCTCGTTTCCGGCGGGGATCTGCGCCGAACGGAGCGCCGTCGCGTGCGCGATCGTCGCAGGGACACGCACCTTCTCGACGATTGTCGTTGCAACCGAGGCCGATCATCCCACGCCGCCGTGCGGGGTCTGCCGTCAGGTGCTGGTAGAGTTTGCGCCGGAGTTGCAGGTGGTGAGCGTGACGACCCGTGGCGCAATCGCGCACTGGACGTTGCGCGAACTCCTCCCGGCGCCGTTCACGCCGGCGTCGCTGGAACACGCATGAGGATGCAGGCTGTGTTTGCGCGCGTGTCGGCGACGCGCGGTACTGGAGTGTTGTATTCGACGGGACGCCCGGCGCTCCCCACCGCGGTCACCACGGATCGCCCGGTGGACGCCGGATTCACGGCCAATGTGGACAGCTTCGACATAGATGCTCGGCATACGAAACTGGTTTAGGCGCGCGCGCCCCCTCATGCTCGCCGCCGCGATGGTGGGGGGGATCGTGGCATGCGGAGAGAACCTGGAGAGCGGGGCGGCGTGTCCGATCCTCTGCTCGGGACAGGATCTCGCGGTGCTCGATACGACGATCGACGCGGTGAGCTTCGATTCGACCGTCAGCGGAATTCCCGGGTTTGGCACCGAAGGGTCGCTCTACCTCGCGAGCCGCGGCGACACGCTCGACGTGCGCGCCATCGTGCGATTCGACTCGCTCCCGTCGACGTTCTCGAAGGGGGGCGGCGATTCGGCGATCACCCGTCTCGACAGCGCCTATCTCGCGCTGATCGTCAACGCCACCTCAACGAAAGTGCGCGGAAGCGTTCGCGTCGACCTGTTCGACGTGGACACGACGGAGTCGGATACCGTCGCCGCCGTGGTCCAATCGCTCTTTCGTCCGGACCGGCTGATCGGGGGGACGACGTTCGACTCGGCGCAGGTCAAGGATTCGATCAAGGTGAAGCTCGACAACGCCAAGCTCCTGGCCAAGGTCGTCGGCCAGAAGCGACTGCGGATCGGACTCAAAATCTCGGCAGCGGCTGGCGCGGAGCTGGACGTTGGCGCGATCGAAGGGGGCACGAGCCCCATCGTGCGCTTCGACCCTGCGCCCGAAGACACCGCCATCAAGGAGCTGGGTGTCTTTCCGGTGTCGCAGACGCCGACGAACAACACGGTGGTGTCGGGGGACTATCTCGACTACACGCTGGTGGTCGCTGCGCCGCCGCTCCCCGCGGGCGAGTTGCTCGCGGTCGGTGGCATTCCCAACAAGCGGGCATTCATGCGCTTCAACGTCCCGTCACGGATCCTCGATTCGTCGACGGTGCTGCGCGCGACGCTCCTCTTCACGCAGCAACCGAATCGCGCGATCGATCCCAAGGACACCGTGGCCATCGTGCCCGAGGTCTCCCTGGCGACGGACGACGTGACCGACGTGACGCGCACTGCCTTGCTGCTGGCGGGCTTCGCCTTCGACACGCTGCGCGTTGCCCCTGCCGACAGCGGCGCTCGCGAACTCGACGTGGCGCAGGCGGTGCGGCAGTGGGCATCGGCGAACGCGTCGACGATTCCGCAGCAGAAAGTCCTCATCCTGCGCTCCACGCGCGAGGGGACGAGTCCGTTCGAACTCCACCTGTCCTCGCGGGCAGCGCCGGTGGCGCTGCGCCCGCGACTGCGCGTGAGCTACGCGCTACGCACCAGCTTCGGGATCCCGTGATGCGCGCTCGCCTTCGTCCGTTCGTTGCGACCGTCGCCCTGCTCGCCTCGGGGGTGTCGCCCGCGATCGCGCACGCGCAGGGGACGCTCAGCACCCAGGGGTTCGGCTATCCGCTCGGTGGGCTGAGTACGCGTGCCGCGGCCACAGGCGGGGCGTGGAGCGAGTTCGATCCACTCTCGTCGCGCAACCCGGCTGCACTCCCCGGTTGGGGGCGTTCGGGGCTGTACGTCCAGTACGATCCGGAATTCCGCACCATCACGAGCGGGAGTGCGAAGGACAACACGACGACGTCGCGCTTCGGGGCGATCGCGGCAGGCTTCACCATCGGCCAGCGGTGGGCGGTGGGACTTTCGTCGCACTCGTTCCTCGATCGCTCCTGGGCGACGACGATCCGGTCGGGGCAGCGCCTCGGCGACGACAGCGTCTCGTACTCGGAGAGCTTCGTCTCCAAGGGAGGCATCAACGACAACCGCATCGGCGTGGCGTATCGCCTCTTCTCGCGCGTCGTCGTGGGGGGAGGACTGCACCTGTACTCCGGGGAGAACCGGATCAACCTCGTGCGGCGGTTCGATGACAGCGTGCGGTACGGCACGCTGGCGCGCGACATCTCGCTCACCTACAGCGGGACAGCGGTATCCGCCGGCGCCGTGATCACGCCAGTGCGTTGGTTCTCGGTCGCCGGATCGTTCCGGCAGGGTGGGACGCTGCGCCTTCGCGTGGTCGACACGCTGCGCACCGAGGCGAACGTGCCGTCGCGATTCGGCTTCGCCGCGCGGCTCGAGCCCGTCACGGGCCTGACCCTGCTTGGCGGCGCGGACCACACCACGTGGTCGGCGATCGACGGCCTCGGGTCGACCGACGCGACAGGGCAGGATTCGTGGGAATACTCGGCAGGGGCGGAGTTCTCCGGGCAGCGGACGCGCAGCGCGTCGTGGCTGTATTCCCTCGGATATCGCCAGCGCGACCTCCCGTTCGAGGCGGGGGGACAACTGGTGCACGAGAAGATCGTCGCCGGCGGTGTCGCCGTCCCGATCGCCGGGGCGCGCGGGACGATCGATGTCGCGCTCCAGCGCGCGCTGCGCGAGGCGACGGGTCCCACGCAGGAGCGCGGCTGGCTCCTCAGCGTCGGCTTCACCGTGCGTCCATGAGATGGCATGACTGCGCCGCTGGCATCCGACGCCCCGCTTATCCTCGTCGCCGATGACTCGGACGCCAACTGCGAGCTGCTCCGCGACCAGCTGCACTCGTTAGGGTTCCGGACCGTCGTCGCGCACGACGGTCCGGCGGTGCTCGAGGCGACGTTGGTGCAGCGCCCGCAGCTGGTGATCCTCGACGTGCACATGCCGGCCGGGGACCTGGATGTCGACGACGGCGCCACCGGCTTCGAGGTCTGCCGGCGCCTCAAGCGCGATCCGCGCACGGCGAGCGTCCCGGTCATCTTCATCACCGCGCTCAACGACACCGACGACCGATTGCGCGCGGTCGAGGCGGGGGGCGACGACTTCCTCGCCAAGCCGCACAATCGACTCCTCCTCGGCGCCCGCGTGCGCTCGCTCCTCAAGCTCAAGGCGGCGACCGATGCGCTCGAGGAGTCGTACCGCAGGTTGCGCGAGCTCGAGCGCGTGCGCGACGACCTGATGAAGATGATCGTGCACGACCTCAAGACGCCGCTCACGTCGATCCTTGCGACGATGGAGTTGCTGATCGACGGCGACCTGGGAGCGCTCGGGGACCGGCAGCGCGGCGCGATTGCCGATACGCAGGTGAAGGCGGAGGAGCTCCTCGCGCTGATCAATGACCTGCTCGAGGTGCGCCGCATCGAGGAGACGTCGATCGCGTTGCACCTGGAGGAGATCGACCCGGCCGGGCTGCTGGAGGAGATGCTGCGCGACTGGGCGCTGCGCTTCCAGCAGGAGCGAACCGTTGCAGCTGCCGACGTCGCGAACGACACGCCGGTCTTTCGCGGCGATCGCGGAATGCTCAAGCGTGTCTTCGGCAACCTGGTGCAGAACGCGTTGATTCACTCGGGCGCGGCGATCGAACTCACGCTCGTCGCGCGCCCCGACCCCAACGGAATCCGCTTCACGGTGATCGACACCGGACCCGGGATCCCGCCCGAGTATCACGACGTGATCTTCCAGAAGTTCGAGCAGGTGCGCGCGGTGCACGCGCCGCGCGTGCGCACGTCGGGGCTCGGGCTCACCTTCTGTCGCCTCGTGGTCGAAGCGCACGGCGGACGCATCTGGGTGCAGAGTACCGAAGGCGTCGGGAGTGCGTTCCACTTCATCCTCCCGCTGGCGGGTGTCCCGGCAGCGACGGGCGCGGCGGCGGGGCGGTGAAGGTCTTTCTTCGAACGTACGGCTGTCGCGCGAACCAGTACGATTCGGAGACGGTGCGCGCGATGATCGAGCGTGCTGGCGGGGAAGTCGTCGAGCACGCCGACGACGCCGACGTGGCGATCTTCAACTCGTGCGCGGTCACGTCCGAGGCCGAGGCCGAGCTGCGCAAGGGCGTGCGACGAGTGGCGCGCGAATCCCCCGCGGTGCGGTCGCTGGTGATGGGGTGCGCGGCCGCACGCGACGACGGCGCGCTCCGCCGACTCCCCACCGTCGAGCACGTGGTCGCCGGCGCCGACCTGGCCGAACTCGCACGCATCCTCGAACTCCCCGCGGAGTCGTTAGGCGCGACGCAGCAGCAGCACGCCACCCGCGCGCTGCTCAGGATCCAGGACGGCTGCGACGAGCACTGCACCTTCTGCGCGACGACGCTGGCTCGCGGCGCCAACCGCTCGCGCCCGATCGACGCGCTGGTCAACGAAGCGCAGCAGCTCGCCGAGCGACACACGGAGATCGTCCTCACCGGGATCCATATCGGGACGTACGGCGCCGACGTCGGGACGTCGCTCGCGGTGCTCGTCGAGCGGTTGGTGCGCGACGTCCCCTCGGTACGCTTTCGCCTCTCGTCGGTCGAGGCGACGGAAGTCGACGAACGGCTGGCGACGCTCTTCCAGGAGCCGGCGCACCTCGCCCCGCACCTGCACGCGCCGTTGCAGTCGGGGAGCGATGCGGTACTCAAGCGCATGGGGCGGCACTGGTACACGGCACGCGCCTATTCCGAGGCCGTCGAGCGCCTGGCCCGCACCATCCCGGTCTTCGCCCTCGGTGCCGACATCATCGCCGGCTTCCCGGGCGAATCCGACGCCGATCATCGCGCCTCGCTTTCGATCGTTGGGGCACTCCCGTTCACCTACCTGCACGTCTTTCCGTACTCGCGCCGCCCGGGGACGGCGGCGGAGCGCCTCAAGGGAGCGGTGAACGGCACCGTCGTGGCGGAGCGGGCGCGGGCTCTCCGGATGGCGGGGGAGGCGAAGGCGCGTGCGCACCGTGCCCGGCGGGTGGGCGGCACCGCCGACGTGGTGGTGGTGCGGGGCGATCTCCGCGAAGGGATGACGGGGGACTATCTTTCCGTCCGCATCGCCGAGCCCGCGCCGCCGCGCGGCACTCGGCACCGGATGCGTCTCGACGGAGACGCCGACCGGCTCGTCGCCCGCCCTCTTGCACCTGCTGTCCCCGCATGACCGCCCCCCCGTCCGACGCGAGCGCCACGGTCTATATCGAGACCTACGGCTGCCAGATGAATGTGAGCGACTCCGAGCTGATGCTCGGGAAGCTCGCGGCTGAGGGGTATCGACCGGTCGACACGCCCGGAGAGGCCGACGTCATCCTCCTCAACACCTGTGCGATCCGCGACCACGCGGAGCAGCGGGTGATTGGACGGCTGGGAGAGCTCAAGCGGTCGATGCGACAGGGGAGCGTGGTCGGCGTGGCCGGTTGCATGGCCCAGCGGCTCGGCCCCGAATTGCGCACCAAGGCGCGTCACGTGAGCCTGGTGGTGGGGCCCGACGGCTATCGTGCGCTCCCGGAGTTGGTGGCGCGCGCCCGGGGCGGGGAGCGCGCGGTCCAGACCTCGTTCGATCTCGAGGAGCACTACGAGGACTTCACCCCGCGCCGCTTCGATCGCGTAAAGGCGTGGATCCCCGTGCAGCGCGGCTGCGACTACCGATGTACGTACTGTATCGTCCCCTACACGCGGGGAGCCGAACGCAGCCGCGCCCTCGCCGACGTCGTGCGGGAGGCGGAGCAGGCGGTCGCCGACGGGATCAGCGAGATCACGCTGCTCGGGCAGACGGTCAACTCGTACAACGACGGGACGCACGATTTTGCCGAGTTGCTGCGCGCAGTTGGAGCCGTGCCGGGCGTGAAGCGGCTCCGCTTCACCTCACCGCATCCGAACGACTTTTCCGACGCGGTGATCGAGGCGATGGGGGATGTCGCGGCGGTCTGCGAGCATGTGCACCTGCCGATGCAGTCCGGATCGACCAGCATGCTCAAGCGCATGCTCCGCCGCTACTCGCGCGAGGACTACCTCGCCTGCGTCGACCGGTTGCGGGCACGCGTCCCGTCGATCGGGCTGACGACCGACATCATCGTCGGCTTTCCCGGCGAGACCGATGAAGAGTTCGAGGAGACGCTGACCGCGGTGCAGGAGGTGGGCTTCGACGACGCCTTCACCTTCAAGTTCTCCCTGCGCGACGGAACGCCGGCCACGCGCATGCCGGCCGAGTGGACCGTTCCGGACGAGGTGGCGTCCGAGCGACTGCAGCGACTCATCGAACTGGTGCGATCGGGCGCTCGCGAGCGCAACCTCAAGCTCCTCGGCGAACGGCGCGAGGTACTCGTCGAGAAGCAGGCACGCCGCGGCGACCTGCTGCAGGCGCGCTCGCGCGACTACAAGACCGTGCTCCTTGCCGGCGACGCCTCGATGGTCGGGGAATACCTCACGGTGGAGCTGACCGGGACGACCGGGTCGACGTTCACGGGAACGATCGTGCAGGAGCGTCGCCCGCTCCCGGTTGCCGGATAGGTCGCTCGCCCGTTCGATGGGATGTGTGCGGGAGCGCACACGATGCGGTCAGTTTTGGCGTCCTCGTGACGAAGGGGGCGGCGCAAATCGTCAGGATTGTGGCGATTTCCGATTCGATGCCCGCGTCGGATCGCCTCCCCGCGCCCCTTCGCCCCCGATGCACAACGCCCTCGAAGAAATCATCGGCGAGGTCTACGACCAGGTCACCAGCGGACATGCGCGCTTTTGCGACTGTGCGCAATGCCGTGATGACGTCATTACGCACGCCCTGAATCAAGCTCGTCCCCGATACGTCAGCGGGTCGCTGATCGGGTCAGCGGTCACGCGCGTGGCGCTGTCGCACGGGCAGGCGCGAGCCGAACTCGCGGTGCTGGTGCTCGACGCCATGCGCCGGGTGGCCGCGCGCCCGCGCCACCATCACCCCGGACCTCCGCAGGGGGTGGCGCCGGGCTAACCGTGCGCAGCGGAGTCGGGATGGGGCGATGCCGCTCGTCGCCATTGCGTTCCTGTCGTACGCCGCCGGGCTCCTCGTGGGGTTCGGCGGCGCTGTCGTGGTGGGGGGGGCGGTATCGGTCGCACTGATCCTTTGGGGCGTTGGAACGCGGCGCTGGGCGCTCGTCGCCGTGGCGGCGTCCCTTGGCGCCGGTGCGGGGGAAGGGGAATGGACGAGCGCTGCCGATGCGGCGTGCGTTCGTCGCGTGCTGGCGGATTCCGTGGCGGTCATCGAGCTCGCGTCGGGGGTGTCGCCCGGGCAGGCGGGGCGGGGCGTGGTGCGAAGTGCCGATTGTCGCGTCCGCGTGCGCGTTCGGGTGCGTCGTGGCGCGTTCGACGACGGCGCAACGATTCGCGTGACGGGGATCTTCGCGCGGCGCGGGAGCGCACTGGATGTGAGCGAAGGGAGCGCGATGCTCCTGCGCCCGGCCGGTCGCCTCGCGCGCTGGCGACGGACGACCGGTGATCGCATCGACGCGCTCTATGGGCGCGATGCCCCGCTTGCCCGCGCGTTGCTGCTGGCGGATGCCGACGATGTCGATCGCGAGGTGCGTGACCGCTTCGCCGACGCGGGGATCGTCCACATGCTCTCGGTGTCCGGGCTCCACATCGGGATCATCGCCGGCGCCGTACGTGCCGCCGCGCTGGGCGCCGGCCTGGCGATCGCCCCGGCCGAGCTCGCGTCGTTAGGCGTGACGATTGCCTTCGTCCTCTTCATCGGCGCGCCACCCCCGGCGGTACGCTCGGCGGTGATGCTCCTCGTCGTGGTCGCCGCGCGGCGGCGACAACGCCCGACGCTCCCGTGGGGAGTGTGGGCAGCCTCGTGCGCGGTTCCGCTCATTGATCCGCACGCGGTGCTCGACCTGGGGTGGCAGCTCAGCGTGGCCGGAATGGCCGGGCTCCTGGCCAGCGGGCGCGCGGTGCGGTGGGCCGCCGGACGTCGGCGCGGGTGGCAGCGCGTCGTGATCTCGTCGATGGTCGCGACCGCGATCGCCTCGCTGGCGACCGCGCCGCTCGTGGCGTGGGTGTTCGGACGGGTGAGCCTCGCGGCGATCGTGACCAACGTCGTCGCGGGTCCGCTGTTCGAGGTGGCGCAACCGCTCCTCTTCGCATCGCTCGTCGCGATGCCGCTGGAATTCGTCGCTCGGCTGATTGCCGAAGGGGCGCGCTCGGCGCTCGCGCTCATCGACCTCGTGGCGCGCGCCGGCGCGGCGATCCCGTGGGGCGTGTTGCACTTCGAGCCCGATGCGCCGACGGCGGCACTCCTGGGGCTCGCCGCCGGATTCGGCGTCATTGCGCTGGTGGCCCTCTGGTGGCGACGCCCGGCGTATCTCTCGTTAGGTGCACTCGCCGTCGCGGCGTGGTGGCCGCTGCTGCGCCCCGGACCAGGGCGCCTCGAACTTCACATGATCGACGTGGGGCAGGGTGACGCGCTCGCCATCCGGTCTCCCCGCGGTCGCTGGATGATCGTCGACGCCGGCGGTGGGTGGCGCGGCGGCGACGCGGCGTCGTCCATCGTGTGGCCATACCTGCGGCGCTTTGGGGGGCGAGTCACGTATCTCTCGATGTCGCACCCGCACCTCGACCACATCGGCGGCGTGGCGACGCTCGTTGCGCGCGCCGCTCCCGATACGGTGTGGGATGGCGCATACGTCTCGGGGAGTTCGGTGTATGCCGACGTCCTGCGTACCGTGCGCACCAACCGGCGTGCGTGGCGCCGCGTTGCGGCTGGCGACTCCGTTCTCTTCGATGACGTGCGGGTGGACGTACTCGCGCCCGACTCCGCGTGGATGGCCGGACTCTCGGATCCAAACGAGGCGAGCGTCGTGCTGCGCATCTCGTACGGCGGGGTGCGCATGCTGCTCATGGGAGACGCAGAGGCGGGAGAAGAAGGGTGGTTGCTCGCACGCTATGGCGACGCGCTGCGCGCCGATGTGCTCAAGGTCGGCCATCACGGCAGTTCGACCAGCTCGACCGCGCCCTTCCTCGATGCTGTGCATCCCGACGTCGCGCTGGTCTCGGTCGGCGCGGGGAACAGCTATCACCACCCCTCTCAAGAAGTGTTGCAGGCCCTCGACGAGCGGGGGGTTCACCTGTTGCGCACCGACGACGACGGCACCATCGTCGTCTCTACCAATGGCGAAGATCTCGAGGTTCGGGCAAATGGCGCGCGCTGGCGTCGACGAGCGAACGCTGCCGCGCCGATGCGTGGTGATGGAGCACTCCTACGATGACTTCAGGAGTCGCGAGTGCTCGCGCGTGCGCTGAAAACGATTGCAGGGGTACGCGAAGATCATCCTCGCGAGCTGCTCGACGCCTTTCCGGAACTTTCGCGCCTGCGATTGCGCCGCGGAGGACTCCTCCCGCGGATCGGCGGATGGTGTCTCGGTCAAGCGTCCGTTGCCGGAATCACCGTCGGCCGCACCGTCTGGCTCGGCACGCACGCCAACCCGTCGGCGGAATTACTCTTGCACGAGCTTCGCCACGTTCACCAGTTTGCAACGGTGCGAGCGTTCCCGCTGCGCTACGTGTGGGAGTCCTTGCGGCGCGGCTACCATCACAATCGCTTCGAAGTGGATGCGCGTCGATTCGCCGCCGAGCGCGTGCGCGTCCCTTCAGAAGTTTCCTTCAACGAGGGCGCGTAGACGTGGTCAAGCACACCGCCACCTCCGTCGTCACCATCGAGCGGTTCATCATCGAGCAGGAGCGCCTCTTCCCCGATGCCACCGGGGCGCTCTCGGCGATCCTCTATGACATCGCGCTCGCCGCGAAGATGATCGCCAGCAAGGTGCGACGTGCCGGCTTGGTCGACATCCTCGGCGCGATGGGGACCGAGAACATCCAGGGGGAGATTCAGCAGAAGCTCGACGTCTTCGCCAACGAGACGATCATCAAGGCGATGGACCACACCGGTCGCCTCTGCGCGCTGGCGTCGGAAGAAGAGCCGGACATCATCCCCATCCCCGAGCCGTTCAAGTGCGGGAACTACGTCCTGCTCTTCGATCCGCTCGACGGCTCGTCGAACATCGACGTGAACGTTCCCGTAGGGACGATCTTCTCGGTGATGCGCAAGATCACGCGCGGGGCGCACGGCGAGATGGAAGACATGCTGCAGCCGGGACGCCGCCAGGTCGCGGCAGGCTACATCATCTACGGGTCGAGCACGATGCTCGTGTACACCACGGGGCAGGGGGTGCACGGCTTCACCCTCGACCCGTCGATCGGCGAGTTCCTCCTGTCGCACCCGGACATCCGCATGCCGGCGCGTGGGCGCTACCTGTCGGTGAACGACTCGTACGAGCAGTTCTGGGACGAGAACGTGAAGGCGCTCATGCGTCGCTATCGCGGGCTCGATGGGCACCAGAAGGCGATGAGCGTTCGCTACGTCGGTTCGCTGGTGGCCGATTTCCATCGCAACCTGCTCGGCGGCGGCGTCTTCGTGTACCCGGCCAATCGGCAGGCGGTGCGTGGCAAACTCCGCCTGCTGTACGAGGCGAATCCGCTCGCCTTCGTCGCCAAGGAGGCCGGTGGCGCGGCGTACGATGGCGCGCAGGAAATCCTCGACGTTCAGCCGACGGAACTCCATCAGCGCACGCCACTGTACATCGGGAGTCGCGACGACATCGAGACGGCGCGCGAATTCCTTTCCCGGCAGCTGGCCGCCGTGGGATAACAGCGCGAGCGCGGAGACGATTGCGACGGGACGTGCCCCAGCGGCGCGTCCCGTTCGCGTTCCGGCGAGTTGCGGGCGCAACTCGCCCGTCACGGTGACGCAATGCTGCGATCGGTTGGCGCCGTCGACTAGCTTTCACGAATGGCCAAGCCTTCCGACGACCGTCGCTCGCCTTCCGGAATCCCCCTCGCGCCGGTGTACCACCCCGGCGACGTGCACGGGGAGTACGCCGACTCGTTAGGTGAACCGGGGCAATACCCGTTCACGCGCGGCGTGCAGCCGACGATGTACCGGGGGCGACTCTGGACGATGCGGCAGTACGCCGGGTTCGGGACCGCCGCCGAGACCAATGCGCGCTTTCGTCACCTCCTCGCGGCGGGGCAGACGGGGCTCTCGGTTGCCTTCGATCTCCCCACGCAGATGGGGATCGATAGCGACGCGCCGCGAGCGCTCGGCGAGGTTGGGCGAGTGGGTGTCGCGATCGACACCGTCGAGGACATGCACGTGCTCCTGCGCGACCTGCCGCTCGACAAGGTCTCGACGTCGATGACGATCAACGCGACGGCGGCGACGCTGCTGGCGATGTATCTCGTCGTCGCCGAGGAACGCGGGATCTCCGCCGACCGGGTGAGCGGGACGATCCAGAACGACCTGCTCAAGGAATACATCGCCCGGGGGACGTACATCTATCCGCCCGGTCCGTCGCTGCGGCTGATTGCCGACATCTTTCGCTACTGCGCGAACGAAGTCCCGAACTGGAATCCCATCTCGATCTCGGGATACCACATACGCGAAGCAGGGGCGACGGCGGTTCAGGAGCTGGCCTTCACCTTCGCCAACACGGTGGAGTATGTGGAGCGCGCCATCGCCGCGGGTTTACCGGTCGACAGCTTCGCTCCGCGCCTCTCCTTCTTCTTCGCCGCGCACAACGATCTCTTCGAGGAAGCAGCGAAGTTCCGTGCGGCGCGTCGCATGTACGCGCGACTGATGCGCGAACGCTTCGGGGCGAGTGATGCGAGCTGCCGACTGCGCTTCCACACGCAGACGGGAGGCGTGACGCTCACCGCGCAGCAGCCGCTCAACAACGTGGTGCGCGTCACGGTGCAGACGCTGGCCGCGACGTTAGGCGGGACGCAGTCGCTGCACACCAACGGCTACGACGAGGCGCTCGCCCTGCCGACCGCCGAGGCGGCGACGCTTGCGCTCCGCACGCAGCAGATCGTCGCGTTCGAGTCGGGAGTGACGGGGACGGTGGACCCGCTGGCCGGCTCCTATTACGTCGAGGCGCTGACCGACGCACTCGAGCACGAGGCGATGGCGCTCCTGGCGAAGGTCGACGCGCTCGGCGGTGCCGAGCGGGCGATCGCCGCCGGCTTCTTCCAGGACGAGATCGCACGGAGCGCCTACGAGCACCAGTTGCGCGTGGAGTCGGGAGATACGGTGGTCGTCGGCGTGAATCGCTATGGCGACGACGTCGATCCGCCGATCATTCCGTCGCCCGATTTTTCATCGCTCGAGCGAGAACAGGTCGAGCGGGTTGCGCAGGTGCGCGCGTCGCGCGACAACGAACGTCACGCGCGCGCGCTGCGAGCGCTCGCGGAAGCGGCCGCCGCGTACAGCGACGACACGATCGACGCGGGCGAAGCACCTTTGGGCGGCGAATCGCCGGGCGGCGCCCTCCCGCCGCTGATGCCGCTGATCGTCGAGGCAGTGCGTGCGCGCGCCTCGGTGGGCGAGATCAGCGACACGCTCCAGGCGCGCTGGAACGCGTATCGCCCCCGGTAGGAGCGCTTCGGCGCGGTTGAGGGGCGCCCCCTGTGCGGCTAAGTTCTTGATGCGGTAACGCTTGCATTCCACTCACCTCGCATGCCGACCTACGAGTTTCGCTGCCCCGATGGCTCGATCATCGAGCGCATCTTCAAGATTTCCGAAGTCCCGAACGAGATCCCCGCGCCGGATGGGTCGGGGATGGCCGTCCGCATCATTTCCGGCGGCGCCGGGCTGATCTTCAAGGGCTCGGGCTTCTACATCACCGACTACGGGAAGGACGGCAAGAAGGACCAGCGCGCCGCCTCCTCGAGTTCGGAATCCGGCTCCTCAGACAGCGGCTCATCGAGCGGCTCATCGTCCAAGAGCGAGTCGAAGTCGTCGGGCGATTCGTCGACCGCGAGCGGTTCGTCGTCGAGCGCGAGTTCGGGGAGCGGAAGCTCCTCGTCATCGTCGAGCAGCAAGTCGTCGGACTCCGGGAAATCCGGAGGATCGTCGTCGGGGGCGTCGTCGAAGCCGAGCAGCAGCGAATGACCCCCGAACAACTGCTCAAGGACGCGCTGACCGACGCCGCACTGGCGATCGGGGCGCCGGCCGACTTCCAGCCGCAACTCGAACGCCCGCGCGATCCGTCGTTTGGGGATTGGGCGAGCAACGCGGCGATGATCCTGGCACGCCACCTCAAGCGCAAGCCGCTCGACATCGCGCAGGAGCTGGTTGCTCGGCTCGACGTCGCGAAGGCGGGTGTCTCGGAGGCCTACACCGCCGGTGCAGGGTTCATCAATTTCCGCCTGGCAGCAGGCGCGGAGGCGCAGGGGCTGGTCGGGTTGCTGGCCGCAGGGCCCATGTACGGGCGCTCCGACGAGGGGGAGGGGCGCGTCGTCAACATCGAGTTCGTGTCGGCGAACCCTACCGGCCCATTGCATGTCGGGCACGGGCGACAGGCAGCACTCGGCGACGCGATCGCCACGCTGTTGACGTCGACCGGATGGAAGGTCACGCGCGAGTTCTACTACAACGACGGCGGCGTGCAGATCTCGAACCTGGCGCTCTCGGTGCAGGCGCGCGTGCGCGAGATCTCCACCGGGCACGGGGAGATTCCCGAGGGCGGCTACCACGGCGAATACATCCGCGAGATTGCCCGCGACTACCTGGCGGCAAACCCCGGCGATACCGCCGGCGACGACCTCGAAGCGATTCGCCAGTTCGCGGTAGCGGCGTTGCGCGCCGAGCAGGACAAGGATCTGCAGGCCTTTGGGGTCAAGTTCGACGTGTACTACCTCGAGTCGTCGCTGTACACCGACGGCAAGGTCGACGAAGCCGTGCGAATGCTCGTCGACAAGGGGCACACGTTCGAGAAGGACGGCGCCCTCTGGCTGCGTACGACCGACTACGGCGACGACAAGGACCGCGTGATGCGGAAGTCGGACGGGACGTATACCTACTTCGTCCCCGACGTGGCGTATCACCTCGCCAAGTGGCGCCGTGGCTTCTCCCGCGCCGTCGACGTGCAGGGGGCCGACCACCACAGCACCGTGACGCGTGTGCGTGCCGGGCTGCAGGCGTTAGGCGAGGGGATCCCGCAGGGGTACCCCGAATACGAGCTGCACCAGATGGTGACGGTCATGCGCGCCGGCGAGGAGGTGAAGATCTCCAAGCGCGCCGGGAGCTATGTCACCGTGCGCGACCTCGTGGACGAGGTGGGGCGCGACGCGGTGCGCTATTTCCTCCTGATGCGCAAGTCGGACTCGCAGCTCGTTTTCGACGTCGACGTGGCGCGCGCGCAGAGCGAGGAGAATCCGGTCTACTACATCCAGATGGCGCACGCCCGCGTCTCGGGGATCTTCCGCGTCGGCGAGATCGACCCGGCGACGATCACCGGCGAAGGGGTGGACTGGAGCGCGCTCGCCGAAGACGACGAGCGCGAGCTGGTGAAGGCGCTGCTCGGCTATCCGGGGTTGGTCGCCGTGGCCGCACGCACGCTGTCGCCGCACCTCATGGCCTCGTACCTCCTCGACACCGCACGCCTGGTGCACACCTGGTACCACAAGTGCCATGTGCTGGGGGAGCCAGAGCCGATCCTGTCGGCCCGCCTCGGCCTGGCCCGCGCCGCACAAGTGGTACTCTCGAACGGCCTAAGCATCCTAGGTATCTCCGCCCCAGAACGCATGTAGCGCGCCTTCGGCGCGCTCCTCGTCTTCTCGTCTTCTCGTCTTCAGATGACTGTTCTCGTCGTTGGTTCCGTAGCGCTCGACTCGGTCGAGACGCCGTTCGGCAAGGCCGAGGAGGTGCTCGGCGGGTCGGGGACCTTTTTCTCCGCGTCGGCCAGCCACCTCACGCCGGTGCAGCTGGTCGGCGTGGTGGGGAGCGACTACCCCGTCGATCGCCTCGAACCGCTTACCAAGCGTGGCGTGGATCTCGGTGGCGTGGAGCGCGCCGAGGGTGAGTCGTTCCGCTGGCGGGGGCGTTACCGGCACGACCTCAACTCGGCGGAGACGCTCGAAACACGCCTAGGGGTGTTCTCGCACTTTCGCCCGAAGATCCCGGAGGGGTTCCGTCGCGCGCCGTTCGTATTCCTCGCGAACATCGATCCGCGATTGCAGCTGGACGTGCTGCGGCAGGTGGAGCGCCCGAAGCTCGTCGCCTGCGACACGATGAACTTCTGGATCGAGAGCCGGCGGAGCGACGTGCTGGAGCTGCTCAAGCACGTCGACGCGATCCTGCTCAACGACGCCGAGGCGCGGCAGCTGACGGAGGAGTCGAACCTGGTGAAGGCGGCGCGATGGATCATCGCGCGCGGGCCGCGGATCGTGATCATCAAGAAGGGGGAGCACGGCGCCTTCATGTTCACCGAGCACTCGGTCTTCTTCGCGCCGGCGTACCCGCTCGAGGATGTATTCGACCCGACCGGCGCTGGAGACAGCTTCGCGGGCGGCTTCATGGGCTACCTCGCGCGTGCAGGGACGCTCGACGAGGAGCACATGCGTCGCGCGGTGGTCTACGGTTCGACCATGGGCTCGTTCGCCGTGGAGAAGTTCTCGATCGACCGCTTGATGGAACTCGACCAGGACACGATTCGCGCGCGCCTCGCCGACTTTCGCCGGCTCGTGGCCTTCCAGGAGGAGTTGCCCGCGTGAGCGCGACCGGACCGCAGGGCCCCGGGCTCAGTTATCGGAGCGCCGGCGTCGACATCGACGCGGCCGACGACGCGAAGACGCGGATCGGCAAGTTGGTCGAGTCGACGCGCACCGCGGGGTGCATGGGAGAGTTTGGGGCGTTCGGCGGAATGTTTCGCGCCCCGACCGATGGCTCGCCGATTCTCGTCGGCAGCGCCGACGGCGTCGGGACGAAGATCAAGGTCGCCATCGAGTCGGGGCGCCACGACACGGTCGGCCATTGCCTGGTGAACCACTGCGTCAACGACATTCTCGCGCAGGGGGCGACGCCGCTCTTCTTCCTCGACTATGTCGCGTTCGGTGCGCTGGTCCCCGAAGTGGTCGAGGCGGTGGTTGCCGGCGTCGCGGCCGGGTGCCGCGAGAATCAGTGTGCCTTGATCGGCGGCGAGACGGCGGAGATGCCGGGAGTCTACACGCCGCCAGACTATGACCTCGCCGGCTTCATCGTCGGGACGGTGCAGGATGGGGAGACGTTAGGCTCGGCGCGCGTGGTCGACGGCGACGTCCTCATCGGGCTCGAGAGCTCCGGGCTCCACACCAACGGCTATTCGCTGGCGCGGCGCATCGTGGCCGAGCGGATGCGGCTGACGGTGCACGATCCCTTCCCGGGGGCAGACGGTGCGTCGGTCGCCGACGTGCTGCTGCGCGTCCATCGCTCATATCTCGCGGCGGTGCGCCCGGTCCTGCGAAAGGTGCACGCCCTCGCCCATATCACCGGCGGCGGTCTACCGGGCAACCTCAACCGCGCCCTTCCGCCGACGCTCGACGCGCTCGTCGACACGTCGTCGTGGGAGATACCGCACACCTTCCGCGTGCTCGAGGAAGCGGGAGGCGTCGATCGCGACGAGATGTATCGGGCGTTCAACATGGGGGTAGGAATGGTCGTCGTTGCCGACCCGGCCGACGCGTCGTCGGTCCTTGCGTCGGCGTCGGCAGCCGGAGTGCACGCCTGGCCACTCGGCCACGTGGCTCCGGGGTCAGGACGGGTGCGCCTCATGGCCCGTTAGGCCGGCGCCACCCATGGGCAGGAGTAGTACATGAGTTTTACCACCTCGATCGACCACGCGCGCCGCACCCGGCGTCGCGCGTTGCAGCTGGCTGGGCTCGCGACCGTGGCCGCCACTGTGCTGTCGAGCGGCACCGCCGCTGCGCAGGGCGGGGCGATCGACTCGCAGTGTGGCACCAGCACGGTCAGCCAGCGCATCACCCAGGACGCCTGCCAGAAGGCGATCGACCTGTTGCAGTTCATGGCGCCGCAGCTCGGCGCCACGCTGACCGGCGGCAACGCCGTCCTCGGCGAGCACTCCGCAATGCGCGGGCTCGGTCATATCTCGCTGGGCGTGAAGGTCAACGCGCTCGAGTCGACGCTCCCGCGCGTGGATCAGCGCACCCCAGCGACGACCGGTGCGCAGGCCGACGACTATGCCGTGCGCAAGCAGTGGATCGCCGCGCCGGTGGTCGACGCGGCGATCGGTGTCTTTCGCGGCATTCCCTTCGCCGGCACCTACGCGTTGGGTGTCGATGCCCTGGTCAACGTCGCATACATCCCGACGGTGAATGAGGGCGACCTCTCGGTGGAGGTCCCGGACGGCTCGTTCAAGTTCGGCGTCGGAGCACGCGTCGGGCTCCTGGCGGAGACCTTCCTGACCCCGGGAGTCTCGGTGACGTATCTCCAGCGTGACCTCCCGACGCTCAACGTGCAGGGGCGCGTGTCGGGAGACGAACTCGACGTACGCAACGTGCACGTGTCGACGAGCGCGTGGCGCCTGGTGGCCGGGAAGAACTTCTCCGTCTTTGGAGTCGCCGTCGGTGGCGGTCAGGACACCTACGATACGCGCGCCGATGTCCAGGCAACGATCAATCACCTTGTCCCCTCGGTGACGTCGAACGTGATCTCGGCGCGGCAGGATCTCACGCGGCAGAACATTTTCGCCAGTCTCGCCCTCAACCTCCCGGCCCTCCGCGTGGTTGGAGAGGTCGGGCGCGCCAGCGGCGGGACGATCGCGACCTACAATACGTTTGCCGGACACCGGGCCGACGACGCGCGCAACTACGCGTCGTTGGGGCTGCGCGTGAACTGGTAGCGCATGCCCGCTCGCGCGCGCGCCGCAACGCAAGGCGCAGGGGATGCCGACCTGCGTTTCATGCGACGTGCGCTTGCCCTCGCCGAGCGCGGCTGGGGACAGGTCGCCCCCAACCCGCTGGTGGGCGCGGTGCTCGTGCGCGACGGGCGTGTGGTGGGGGAGGGATACCACGCGGCCTTCGGTCGCGAACACGCCGAGGCGATGGCCCTCACTCGTGCCGGCGCGCGCGCACACGGAAGCACTGCCTACGTCACCCTCGAACCCTGCGCGCATCACGGGAAGACGCCGCCCTGCGCCGACGCCCTCATCGAGGCGGGGGTGTCGCGCGTGGTGGTCGCGACGCGTGACCCCAACCCGCAGGCTGCCGGCGGCATCGCGCGTCTGCGCGCGCGAGGAATCCTCGTCGAGGTCGGCCTGTGCGAGCAGGAGGCGCGCGACCTCAACGCCGACTTCATCTTCGCGCAGCACGCCGACCGCCCGTGGGTCACGCTCAAGCTGGCGGTGTCGATCGACGCCGCGCTCGCGGACTACACGCGAAAAACCGGTTGGCTCACGGGACCGCAGTCGCGCGCCGAGGTGCATCGGTTGCGTGCGCAGAGCGACGCCGTCGCAGTGGGAATGGGAACCGTGCTGGCCGACGATCCGGCGCTGACGGTGCGCGACGCGAAGTCGCCGCGCGTTGCGCCGCGCCGCGTCGTCTTCTCCCGGGCGGGGCGACTCCCGGTCACCAGCGTCCTCGCCGCCACCGCGCGCGAGACGCCGGTCCTCGTCCTCGCCGACCAGCCCGACCCGGCCTACGAGGCCACGCTGCACGAGATGGGCGTCGAACTCGTCGCCGCGTCGACGCTCGCCGAGGGGATGCGCGCGTTGCGCAGTCGCGGTATTCGCTCGATCCTCGTCGAGGGCGGGGCGAAGCTCGCCAGCGCACTGCTCCGTGCCGGATTGGTCGACCGCCTCGTCGTCTTCTCGGCGCCTGTCTTCCTGGGAGAAGGCGCGCTCCCGGCCTTCGCGGGGCTCCCGCCGCAGCTCTCCGGGGAGGCGCGCCGCCTGCGCGTCGTGGCGCGCCGGACCTTTGGCGACGACATCATGTCGACCTACGCACTGACCGACGACGCCGGAACTGGAGAAGGCTGATGTTCACAGGACTCATTGACGACGTCGGGACGATCACCGCGGTGAAAGAAGGCGAAGTGGGGCGCGAGTTCCGCATCGCCTGCCGATACGACGACCTCGCGCTGGGCGAGAGCATCGCCTGTCAGGGGGCGTGCCTGACGGTGCGTGAGGCTGGCGAAGGGTGGTTCTCCGTCGCGGCGGTCGTGACGACACTCGACCGGACGACTGTCGCCTCGTGGAACGTGGGCCGGCGGCTCAACCTCGAGCGGGCCATGCGGCTCGGCGACCGGCTTGGCGGGCACCTGGTGCAGGGGCACGTGGACGCCGTGGGCGAGGTGGTCGCGACGGCCCGGAGGGACGATGCCCTCCTCATCGACATTTCCGTTCCCCGGGAAATCGCTGAGCTTCTCGTCCCCCATGGGTCGATCTGCGTGGACGGCGTGAGCCTGACGGTGAACGCAATTCCGGCTCCGAGCATTCTTCAGGTGTCGCTCATCGAGTTCACGCTGCGCCACACGACCTTGGGAGACCTCGGCGCCGGGGACCGCGTCCATCTCGAGGGGGACGTGATCGGGAAGTACGTCCGCTCACTCGTGGCGCCCTACCGCGCCGCGCCTTCGCCCTAGCGCCCACCGAGAGATCGTGGTCGGCACGCCGACCGGTGCGGCGGGGGCGTCGATGCGGGATGCGGGGTGGGTCGCTGTGTGCAAGCTCCTCAACGGATTACGTTTCCGCCATGACTTTCGGCACTGTACAGCAGGCCATCGAGGACATCCGCAACGGCAAGTTCGTGCTCGTTGCGGACGATGAAGATCGTGAGAACGAGGGAGACCTGGTCTGCGCGGCCGAGCTGGTCACGCCGGAAATGGTCAACTTCATGCTCAAGGCGAAGGGGATGATCTGCCTCTCGCTCACCCCCGAGCGGGTGTCGCAGCTGGGTCTCCCGATGCAGGTCCGCGAGAACACGGAGTCGATGCGCACGGCCTTCACGGTCACGATCGACGCGGCCCCCTCGTACGGGGTGACGACCGGGATCTCCGCCTCGGACCGCGCGGCGACGATCCGAGTCGCCGCAGACCCGAGCAAGGGGCCGGCCGACGTGCGCACTCCCGGGCACGTGCACCCGCTTCGCGGCCGCCACGGCGGCGTGCTGCAACGCGTGGGGCACACCGAGGCGGCGATCGACCTCTGCCGGCTGGCCGGCGTCCAGCCCGCGGGCGTCATCTGCGAGGTACTGAACGAGGACGGGCGCACGATGAAGCGCGACGAGCTCTCGGTCTTCGCCGAGACGCACGGACTCACCTTCATCACGGTCGCCGATCTCGTTGCGCATCGTTTGACCAACGAGCGCCTGGTGCATCGCGCCGCCGAGGCACGCCTCCCGAACGATATCGGTGGCGACGGATGGCGCATCGTCGGCTATCGCAATGATGTCGACGAGCGTGAGCACGTGGCGCTCGTGTACGGCGATGTCGGCGACGGCGAGAACGTGCTCGTGCGCATGCACTCGAAGTGCCTCACCGGCGATGTCTTCCACTCGCGCCGCTGCGATTGCGGCTGGCAGCTGCACAAGGCGATGGAGATGATCGCCGAGGAAGGGAAGGGCGTCATCGTGTACCTCGACCAGGAAGGGCGCGGGATCGGCCTGGTGAACAAGTTGCGCGCCTACGAGCTGCAGGATCAGGGGCACGACACCGTCGAGGCGAACGAGAAGCTCGGCTTCAAGTCCGACCTGCGGAACTACGGCGTCGGTGCGCAGATCCTGCTCGACCTCGGGCTCAAGTCGATCCGTATCCTCACGAACAACCCCACCAAGCTCGTTGGTCTCAAGGGATACGGCCTCGAAATCGTCGACCGCGTGCGCATCGCCGCGCCGACGAACGAGGAGAACGCGTCGTACCTCGAGACCAAGCGCACCAAGATGGGCCACCTGCTCAACACCTGATGCCAGAATATCACGGCTCGGCGGAGGGGACCGGGCGACGCATCGCGGTCGTCGTCGCCCGCTTCAACGAGACCATCACGCAGAAGTTGCTCGAAGGGGCGCTCGACGCCCTCACGCGGCACGGCGTCGCCTTCGACGATATCGACACGCTCTGGGTCCCCGGTGCCTGGGAGATTCCCTTCGCCGCCCGCCGCGCACTCGGCAGCGACCGCTACGACGCGCTCGTCGCGTTAGGCGCGGTGATCCGCGGCGACACGCCGCACTTCGACTACGTGGCCGGCGAATGCGCGCGTTCGCTGTCGCAGGCAAGTGCGGACCTCGACTACCCCATCGCCTTCGGCGTCCTCACCTGCGACACGATGGAGCAGGCCGAGGCGCGCGCCGGTGGCGCACACGGCAACAAGGGGTGGGATGCGGCGCTCGCCGCGCTGGAGATGGCCGACCTCTTCGGGCGCCTGGATGCCGCTGACGAGGGTTGAACAGCGCCTGCGTCGCCGCGCCCGCGCGCGTGCGATGCAGGCCGTCTATGCGTGGGACGTCGCGCACCAGGGGAACATCGCCGGGGCGACGCAGCGCCTGTGGGACGACCTCGCGCTCGGCGCCGAGGAGCGTGCCTTCGCCACGCCGATCATCCGCATGATCGAGTTGCACGGCGCGACGATCGACGGCACGATCGCCGAACTCACCACCAACTGGCGAATGGAGCGCGTGGGCGCCATCGAGCGGGCGGTGCTGCGACTCGGGGCGGCAGAGTTGATGTGGAACGGGAGCGACCTGCGTGAGCCGACGCCGCCGCGCGTGGCGATCCAGGAAGCGGTGCTCCTCGCCGAGCGCTTCGGGAGCGAAGAGAGTGCGCGATTCGTGAACGGCGTCCTCGACGCGCTCGCCCGCAAGCTCGGGAGGATCTAGTTGCGGCTCCTGCTCGTGAACTGGCAGGACCGCGAGAATCCGCAGGCAGGAGGCGCCGAGATCCATCTGCACGAGATCTTTGGGCGCCTGGCGGCACGCGGGCACGACATCACGCTCCTCTGCAGCGGGTGGGAAGGGGCCACACCCGAGGTCACGCTCGACGGGATGCGCGTGGTGCGCGTGGGAACGCGCTACTCCTTTCCCTTCCTGGCCAAGCGCGCCTATCGCGAACGATTCGCGGGTACGCATTTCGACGCGATCGTCGAGGACATCAACAAGGTCCCCCTGCATACGCCGCGTTGGGGAGCGACGCCCGTAGTGGGCGTCATTCCGCACCTGTTTGGGGGGACGGCGTTCCAGGAAGTGCCGGCGCCGCTGGCGGCGATGGTCTGGCTCGCCGAACGCCCCATCCCCTACGTCTATCGCGACGTCCCGTTCGAGGTGATCAGCGAGAGCACCGCCGACGACCTGGTCCAACGCGGGATTGCGCGCGAGCGCATCACGGTGATCTACTGCGGCATCGACACCGTGAACTACACGCCGCAGAGTGGCGTGCGCGCCGAGTTTCCATTGTTTGCGTATGTGGGGCGGCTGCGGAAGTACAAGCGCGTGGACCTGATCATCCGCGCGTTCGCGCAGCTCAAGGCTCCTGCCGCGCGCCTGGACATTGCCGGGGCTGGCGACGCGCGCGAAGGGCTGGAGCGCCTGGCGCACTCGCTTGACCTTGGCGGGCGTGTGCGGTTTCTTGGGCGCATCAGTGAGGAAGAGAAGGTCGACCTCATGCGGCGCGCGTGGGCGCTCACCTTCACGTCGCCGAAGGAAGGGTGGGGTATCACGAATCTCGAAGCCGCCGCGTGCGGCACCCCGGTGATCGCGTCGAACTCCCCGGGAATCCGGGAGTCGGTGCGTGACGGGCAGACCGGATATCTCGTCCCGCATGGCGATGTCCCCGCACTTGCCGCCGCCATGACGCGCCTCGTGACCACTCCATCGCTGGTGCAGGCGCTGGGCGTGGCGGGGCGACGTTTCGCAGAGCAATTCACGTGGGAGCGCTCGGCGATCGAAACCGAGCAGCATCTCGTTCGCGTGTTACAGCCGACAGGAGGATAGGAGCGTGGAGGTCGTCTTTCACGCACATCACGCGGTCATCTCCGACCGCATGCAGGAACGGGCAACGCGCGGTCTCCGTCGCCTCGCCAAACGCTTCGAACGCGCGGTGACGGCAACCGTGCGCTTTCACCAGGACGGTCCGACGCGCCGTGTCGAGATTTGTGTGAACTCGGCCGGCCAGCGCGACCTGATCGCCGAGGGGAGTTCGCGCTATTACGGCCCGGCGCTCAAGATCGCCCTCGCGCACCTGGAGTCGCAGGTGGCGAGCGTGCGGCGCGCACCGAAGCAGACGTCCGCGCGACTGGCGCGCGCGTGAACCGCTCCGTTCGCGTCGGGCGCCTCTTCGAGCGCCTCCAGGAACCGCTGCAGCTGGAACAGCTCGGGGGGGCGATCGGGCGGGACCGCGAGGTGCCCAATCCCGATCTCTCGAGTCCCGGGCTGGCCATCGCCGGCTTCGTCGCGCGTTTCATGCACGAGCGTCCGCAGGTCTTCGGCGAGACCGAGATGACGTATCTCGCGTCGCTTGCGCCCGAGGATCGCTCTCGGCAGTTGGAGCTCTTCTTCTCGTTTCCCATTCCCTGCGTCTTCGTGACGAAGGGGCTGGAGCTCGTGACGCCGATGCTCGACGTTGCGGTGAAGGCGGGAGTGCCGGTCTTTCGCTCGGCGCTCAAGACGAACGAGTTCTACCGGCGCGCCAAGCCGCTGGTCGAGGACATGTTCGCGCCGACGGCGACGCTGCATGGATCGCTGGCCGACGTGTATGGCGTGGGAGTACTGTTCACCGGGGCGAGCGGGATCGGGAAGTCGGAGTGCGTCCTCGACCTGGTGGAGCGCGGGCATCGCCTTGTCGCCGACGACGTGGTCGTCGCGAGGCGGCGTGGCAACGAGGTGCTGATCGGGAGCGGGCACGACCTGCAGCGGCATTTCATGGAGATTCGTGGCGTCGGGCTGATCGACGTCCCCGCGGTCTTCGGGATCCGGTCGGTGCGGCAGCAGAAGCGCATCGAGGTGGTCGTGCGGTTGATGGAGTGGACGGAAGACGCGGTCGTGGAGCGAACGGGGCTCGAGGGGGAAGTCACGACGATCCTTGGCGTCGAGCTCCCGATCATCACGGTCTACCTCAATCCGGGGAAGAACATCACCGTTATCGCGGAGGTGATCGCCATGAACCACCTGTTGCGGTACGCGGGGAAGAACCCGGCCGAAGCGTTCAACCAGCGCTTGATGAGTCACATGCAGCAGAAGTCCGCCGAAGTCCGGCAGTATCTCATTCAGGACGATGAGTAGCGCACGCGCGATCGTGGCCGGACACGGCGACCTGGCGACGGGTCTCCTCAGCGCCGTCACGCAGATCACCGGACGCGAGGATGTGTTCGTCGGCTTGTCCAACCGCGCATTGAGCGCGCAGGACGTCGAGCGCAAGTTGCGTGACGCGGTCGATGCGCATGGGGCCGGGGTGATCTTCACCGACCTTCCGGCGGGGAGCTGCACGATGGCCGCCCGTCGGCTGCAACGCGAGCGCCCCGAGCTGGTCGTCGTCACCGGGGTGAATCTCGCCACGCTTCTCGACTTCACCTTCTCCGAGGGCGACGATGCCGCAGCGGCGGCCGGCGGTGCAGTGGAGAAGGGGCGCGCCTCGCTCGCCGTCGCGGGCGCGAGTCCCGCTCGCGGGGGAGGATCCCGTGGCGATTGAGATGTACCGCATCGACGACCGCCTCATTCACGGGCAAGTCGTCGTTGGATGGGGACAGCCGCTCGACCTGCAGTTCATCGTGCTGGTCGACGAGGAGGTGGCCTCCAGTGATTGGGAGCAGGAGCTCTACCGCATGGGGGTGCCGCCGGAGATGGAGGTCTACTTCGAGTCGGTGGACTCCGCGTCGAGTCACCTCGCGGCCTATCAGGCCGACACACGCCCGGGACTCGTGCTTACCGGCGACATCGAGACGATGGCGCGCCTCGTCCAGGGGACGGGAACGATCCACGCGGTGAACCTCGGCGGGATCCATCACAAGCCCGGTCGTGTGCAGCGTCTGCGCTACGTCTTCCTCACGCCCTCCGAAGAAGCGTCGCTGCGCGCCCTCGCCGAGAGCGGCGTGGCGGTGAGCGCGCAGGACGTCCCGGCGGCGCGTCCGCTCCCCCTCGACGAGGTGCTCTCGGGCGAGGGGAACCGATGAACCTGGTGGAGACTGGGGCGCTCTCGCTCCTCGGCGGAATACTCGGGCTCGATGTCGTCAGCTTTCCGCAGGCGATGCTCTCGCGCCCGCTGGTCGCTGCGACGCTCACGGGTGCGCTCATGGGAGCCCCCGAACGTGGCCTCATCCTCGGCGCTACGCTAGAGTGCTTCGCGCTCGAGACGCTCCCGTTCGGCGCGTCGCGGTATCCGGAGTGGGGATCGTCGTCGGTGGTGGGCGGGGCGCTCGTCGCGCTCCCCGGGGTGAAAGGGGCGGGGGCGCTCCTGCTCGCCGTCATCGCCGCGATCTCGTGGGCGTGGGTCGGCGGATGGTCGATGGTGCAGCTGCGGCGACTCAACGCCGTGTGGGCGAGGAGACGTCACGATGCCGTGGCGCGCGGATCGCGCCGGACGGTGATCGGATTGCAGCTGTACGGGATGACCGCCGATCTCGCGCGCGGTGCGCTCATGACCGCGGTCGGTCTCACGATCTTCGTCCCGCTGATGCAGCTCGCACTCGCGCGCTGGTCCACCCCCGAACTCTTCACGCGAGGAGTCCTGATGGCGCTGGCCGGGATCGTCGCGGCCGGCGCCACGCACAAGGTCTTTCACGCCATCTCGGGGACGCGGTGGTACATGGTCGCGGGATTGGCCATCGGTGCGGTCCTCCTCGTGGTGCTCGGATGACGCAGCCCGAGGCTATACTTCCGCTGCGCACGCGCGTCGCGATCCTGTTGCGCATGCTCGCGATCCAGGGGGCGTGGAATTACGAAACGCTCGTTGGGAATGGCGTGGGGTTCTGTGTGGAGCCCGCGTTGCGGCAGTTGCCCGGTGGGGTGGGCGGGGAGGCGTATCGCGCGGCGCTCGCGCGGCAGAGCCAGTATTTCAACGCACACCCGTATCTCGCCTCGGTCGCGGTCGGGGCGCTGGCGCGCGCCGAACTCGAAGGGGTGGAACCCGCCAAGATCGAACGGTTCCGGACGGCGATGTGCGGGCCACTGGGGAGTGTGGGCGACCGGCTCGTCTGGGCCGCCTGGCTCCCGCTCTGCGCGCTCTCCGCACTGCTGGTCTTCGCGCTCGGTGCCGGCCCGCTGGGCACGGTGCTCACGTTCCTGATATCGTACAACGCCGGACACCTGGCGCTGCGCATCTGGGGGATCAACGTCGGCTGGCAGGACGGCCTCAAGGTCGCCCACGCGCTGGGGAATCCCGTGCTGCGACACGGTCCGGTGTGGCTGGCGCGGGCGGGGACGCTGGTGGCTGGCGTGGCACTTCCGCTGGTGGTGCAGCGCCTCGTTGGTACGGGCCGCACGGTGCAGGTCGAGGTCCTGGCGGCGGTCGCAGTCGGTGGGGTCCTCCTTACGCGGTTCCATGGGCGCGTGGAGGCCTGGAAATGGTCGTTAGGCGTTCTCGCGCTTCTTGCCCTTTACTCGGTACTCCGCTGATGGTCGAACGCTCCGTCGAGATCGTCAACAAGAACGGGATCCACGCACGCCCTGCCGCCGAGATCGTGAAGACGGCGGGGAAGTACAAGAGCCACATCACGCTCTCGCGCGAGGACCTCGAGGTGAACGGCAAGAGCATCATGGGCGTCATGATGCTCGCGGCCGAGTACGGATCGCAGGTGCAACTGCGCGCCGACGGGCCGGATGCCGGTGAGGCGGTCGAGGCACTGACGCGCCTCATCGCCGGCAAGTTCGGCGAGACCTGACCGCGATGGATCGCGCCATCGTCGGGATCTCGGCGTCGCCCGGCATCGTGCTCGGGCCGGTGCACCTGCTGCGCTGGGAGGTGCCCGACGTCGCGCATCGCATCATCGCCGACGAGGAGGTCGATCGCGAAATCGAGCGCCTGCGCGAAGCGCTCTCGCGCGCGAAGGAGCGGCTGCGCGCGGTGCGCGACCGCGCCGAGCGGCACGCCGGACCCGAGGAAGCGGCGATCTTCGAGGTGCAGGTCTCCATCCTCGACGACGAGGAACTCGGCAAGCGCGTCGAGTCGTACATTCGCCAGAACCTTGGCGCCGAGAAGGCGTTCGACCTCGTGCTGCTGGAGTGGCGGCAGACCTTCGCGCGCTCCGCCGTCCCGATGATGCGCGAGCGCGTGGGCGACCTGGTCGACGTGCACATCCGCGTCCTTTCGGTGCTGCTGGGACTTCCGGATCACGATCCGGTCGACGTCCCCAAGGGAGCGAACGCGATCCTCGTCACGCACGACCTCACGCCCAGTCTCACGGTGCAGCTCGATCGTGAGGCGATCGCCGGGATCGCCACCGACCTCGGGACGCGCACCTCGCACGTCGCCATCCTCGCCCGCTCGTTAGGCCTCCCGGCGGTCGTCGGGTTGCGCGATGCGGTCGGGCGGCTGCGCGGCGACGAGTACGTCGTCCTCGACGGCTCGAGCGGGATCCTCGTCGTCAACCCCACCGCCGCGGAGATCGACACCTTCCGCAATCGCGCCGTCGCCGAGGCGGCCACCGAGCAGGAGCTGATCCGCGCCGCCGACCAGGACGCGATCACCACCGACGGCGTGCGCATCACCATCCGCGCCAACGTCGATCTGCCCGACGAGGCCGAGCAGGCGGCGCACAGCGGGGCAGAAGGGGTCGGGCTCATGCGCACCGAGTTCCTCGTCGTCGGGCGCGCCGCGATGCCCGATGAAGACGAGCAGTATCGAGCCTACAAGCGGGTGGTCACCGCCTTCGGCACGCGCCCGGTCGTCATTCGCACCTTCGACGTGGGGGGCGACAAGCTCCCGGTCGGCGGATTTCCCACCGAGTCGAATCCGTTCCTCGGCTGGCGCGCCATCCGCATGTGCCTCGACGAGCCCGAGCTCTTCAAGGTGCAGCTGCGTGCCCTCCTGCGCGCGGCGATGCACGGCGACGTGCGTATCATGCTCCCGCTGGTCGTCACCCTCGACGAGGTGCTCTCGGCGCGCAAACTCCTCGCCGAGGCAGCGAACGAGCTCGATCGCCGCGGCGTCCCGTTCAAGCGCGACGTCCCGCTCGGAATCATGATCGAGACGCCGGCCGCGGTCGTCGGTGCCGACGCCTTCGTCGACGATGTCGCGTTCTTCTCTATCGGCACCAACGACCTGGTGCAGTACACGCTGGCGGTCGATCGCGGCAACGCCAACCTCGCCGGGCGCTTCACGCCGTTGCACCCGTCGGTGCTCCGGCTGATCAAGCGCACCGTGGACGTGGGCTCGTCCCAGGGGCTCGACGTTTCGGTGTGCGGTGAGATGGCGTCGCATCCGCTCATGGCCTTCGCGCTCATCGGGCTCGGCGTGCGTTCCCTGAGCGTGAATCCGCGCGCCGTGCCGCTGGTGAAGCGGCTCGTACGCGGGTTGAACCTTGGCTTCGCCACCGAGGCCGCGGTCGCGGCGATGCAGGCGCGCACCGCTCCGGAGTCGGAGCGCCAGCTCAAGGTGCGCCTCCTCGCCGCGTTCGGCGACGCCGCGTTCCTGCGCGATAGCGTCGCGTAGCGCATCGTCGCGCGTCGCGTCGTCAGGTAGCGCGTCGTCAGGTAGCGCGTCGTCAGGTAGCGCGTCGTCAGGAAGCGCGTCGTCAGGAAGCGCGTCGTCAGGAAGCGCGTCGTCACGCGTCGGCGCGTGGCCGCATGCGCGCGAACGCCTGCGTCGTGCAGCTGCGAGACGGCCCCGATGTGTAGGCTGCGCGGAGTCGGACCCGTGAATCGGGTGCAGATGTGAACGCCCCCATCTGTTGCCGCGCTCCAATTCGGGTCGTTATCGTTGTGCGTCCCCTTTGCCCGTCAACGTTACGCCGTCGTCGCCGCTCGGTGACGTTGCGTCCTCCCGCCGAACCACCGAGTCTATCCGTGGCCGAACGTCACCTCTTTACCTCCGAGTCCGTCACCGAAGGTCACCCCGACAAGGTGGCCGATGCCATCTCCGACGCGGTGCTCGACGAGATGCTGCGTGAGGATCCGCAATCGCGCGTCGCGTGCGAGACGATGGTGACGACGGGACTCGCGACGATCTTCGGCGAGATCACCACCTCGGCCTGGGTCGATCTCCGCGAGGTGGTGCGGCAGACGATCAAGCGCATCGGCTACACCGAGGCCGGCATCGGCTTCGATGCCGACTCGTGCGGCGTACTCAACGCGATCGGGCGCCAGTCGCGCGACATCGCGCAGGGAGTAGACACCGGCGGCGCTGGCGACCAGGGCATGATGTTCGGCTTCGCCTGCGACGAGACGGAGGAGCTCATGCCCCTCCCGATCACGCTCGCGCATCGCCTCACGCACGCACTCGCCGAGAGACGTCGCGATGGAACGCTCCCGTGGCTCCGCCCCGACGGAAAGTCGCAGGTCACCGTGCTGTACGAAGGGACGCAACCGGTCGAGGTCGAGACGGTGGTGATCTCCACGCAGCACGCCGACTCGGTGTCGAACGCGAAGATCCATGCAGGCGTCACGAAGGAGATCATCGAGGCCGTGATCCCGGTCGAGCTGCGCGCGCGCCGCATGCGCAAGTTCATCAACCCGACGGGGCGCTTCGTCATCGGCGGCCCGCACGGCGATGCCGGGCTCACCGGTCGCAAGATCATCGTCGACACGTATGGCGGGATGGGGCGACACGGCGGCGGTGCCTTCAGTGGCAAGGATCCGTCGAAGGTCGATCGTTCGGGTGCGTACGCGGCGCGCTGGGTCGCGAAGAACATTGTCGCGGCGAAGCTGGCGAAGCGCTGCGAGGTGCAGCTCGCTTACGCGATCGGTGTGGCCGAACCGGTCTCGATCATGGTCGATACCTTTGGGACGAGCACGCACGGCGATGCGCGGATCACCGCTGCGGTTCGCGAGGTATTCAAGCTCACGCCGCGCGACATCATCCACTCGCTCAGCTTGCGCAAGCCGATCTATTCCCCCACGTCTGCGTACGGGCATTTCGGGCGCACGCCGGAAAAGATCGGGCGCGGTGCCAACGCGGCGACGACCTTCAGCTGGGAGCGCCTCGACAAGGTCGCCGCGCTCAAGCGAGCCGTTCGCTAAGGCCCGCGTACGCGAGCGATTCGAACGGGCGAAGTTTTCGAGGAGGGCCAATGAGCACGATGGTAGAAGTGAACGTTGCCCGCCTGGGGTTGGACGGCAGCACCAACACATACGTGGTGATCCTGCGCGAAACGGGGGGCGATCGCGTCCTCCCGATCTGGATCGGTCAGGCCGAGGCCGAGTCGATCCTCCTCGAGATGAACCACGTGAAGAAGGAGCGTCCGCTCACGCACGATCTCTGCAAGTCGCTGATCCTCGGGCTGGGCGGCGCGCTGCAGCGCGTGCAGATCACCAAGGTGCGCAAGGGGACGTACTACGCGGAGATGCATATCGCGCGCGACGCCGAGAGCTATCGCATCGATGCGCGTCCCTCGGACAGCATTGCCATCGCCCTGCGCGCGCCGGCGCCGATCTTCGTCGAGGATGCACTCCTCGCGCTCCCGGGGGAGGCGTCGCAGGACGATGAGGACGATGACGATGCGCCGGTCGTCCCGGAGACCGCGCCCGTGCAGAGCACCGAAGACATGACGGCCGAGCAGCTCAAGCAGTATCTCTCCGGGCTGCGTCCGGAAGACTTCGGGAAGTTCAGCCTCTGATGAGTCGGTTCGGCAATTCCGCGCGCGCGGTGGAGACGTGACGAGAACAGCGGTGCGTGAACCTCGAAGGCGGGGATTGTTGCGCGCCGTCGTTTGGGTCACGTTGGCCACGGTCGCCTACGCACAGGTCTCGCGCGCGCAAACGCCGCTGACCGTGCGAGGGAGTGTGACGCGCGAGACGATCGGCGGGACGCGCGCGGTGCCGCGCGAACTGGTCACGCTGCATCGGGTGAATTCGCGCGACGCTGGCGCCGTCGATTCGGTGCGCACCGATGCGAAAGGGGGGTTCGCCTTTCGCGTCGAGGCTCCCGATTCGCAGTCGATGTACCTCGTATCGGCGCGATATGGCGGCATTGCCTACTTCTCGCAGCCCATGCAGGGCGGGCAATCGTCCGGACCGGCCGAGATCATCGTCTACGACACCACCTCGCGTGACGTGCGCACACAGCTGCAGGGGCGGCACGTGGTGGTCTCCTCGCCTAACGCGGCCGGTGTGCGCAGCGTGATCGACGTGCTGGAGATCGAGAACGACACCATCCTCACGCGCGTCCCCGGGCCGGAGAACCGCCCCACCTATGCGCTCCTCCTCCCCGACGGGGTGGAGAACGTCCACGCCTCGCAGGGAGAGATCAGCGACAAGGCGGTGGAGGTCCGCAACGGGCGCGCCGAGCTGTTCGCCCCGCTCTCGCCCGGACTTCGCCAACTCGTCCTCACCTACGAGGTGAAAGCCGACGCGTTCCCGCTCGCCGTCCCGCTCGAGCATTCGATTTCGGTGCTGGAAGTCCTGCTCGAGGAGCAGGGGGCATCGGCGTCGGCGCCCGGGCTCGACAACAAGGGGCCGGTGACCGTGGACGGGAAGACGTTCGTGCGCTTCCTCGGCGCGTCAGCCCGCGACAACGCGGTGGTGACGATCACCGCCGGGAACGGAGGCACGGGCGGGGGAGGCGTCCCGTCGTGGCTCCTCCCGTTGCTGCTGACGGTGATCACCGTCGGCGCGATTGCGGTGCTGGCGCGACGCAAGCCGGCGATGGCGCCGGTCAGCGGGAGCGCTGCGAGACCCGATGATGCGATCGCGAGCAGCGCGCGGCGGAACGACGTGACACTTCCCGCCACGCCCGCTGCGAACGCTTTGCCAGCGCGCGCAGCGGTTCGGTCGAACGGCGATGCGGTCCGTGCGACGGGCGGCGACGTCGCGAGCAGGCAGGCCTCAGCCCATGACGGAACGGCCGATCACGGTGCGGCCGATCGTCCGGTCGTGACACGACTGGCGCAACAGATTGCCGCGGTCGACGCACTCCTGGCGCGCGTGTCGGCGGCGCCGACAGCGTCACGCAGTGCGCGTACGCCGGGCGATGACGGTAGCTCGAGGTCGGCGGCCGCGGTGCGCGACGCCGCCACTGCGCGCGACGAGCTCTCGGCGTATCGCGCCCAGCTCAAGGCAGCACTCGTCGATGCGCTTGCGCAGGAGCCCCCCGTCCGGTAGGATTGCCCTACAATCGATTTGCGGACGGCGGAAACGGAAACCGGTCTCAAGCCGGTGCGGCCCCGCCACTGTAACGGGCACACACAACGCCCCTCCAGTTTGCCACTGACTTCGGTCGGGAAGGCGGAGGGACGGCCCGGAGCCAGGAGACGACCACCGTCCGTACCACAGTGTCGAGTCCTCGGGGGAGGGCTCGTGGGCTTCCGTGCCGTCGCTCCCGACGCACGTGCGTTCGCGGGCATTCCCCACCAACTCCGGTGCGGATGTCCGCGTTTTTCTTGCGTCGTCGTCAGTGCTTCTTCGCCATCGCCAGCGCGATGCTCGCGTGCGGTGCGCTGGGCGCATGCGCGCCCAAGGAGGCGCCGCGCGTCGCCACCGACTCGGCGCGCGTGGACTCCGACGACTACGGCCAGCCGATCACCGCGGGGGAGCCGGCCAGGCGCATCGTTTCGCTCAATCCCACCACCACCGAGATCCTCTTCGCGTTAGGCGTGGGCGACCGCGTCATCGGGCGCTCGCGCTGGGACCAGTGGCCCGTCGAGGCGCGCGCGGTGCCCGAGGTCGGGGACGCGATCCGCCCGAGCGTCGAACGCGTGCTCGCTGCGCACCCCGACCTCGTGCTCCTCTATGCGAGTGGCGACAACCGAGCCGCAGCCGGCGCGCTGCGGGCCGCCGGGCTGCGCGTCGTCGCCCTCCGCGTCGATCGCATCGCCGACTTCGCGCGTTGCGTGCGCGCCCTCGGGCAGCTCACCGGGACCGACTCGGTCGCCGCGCTTGCCGTCGACAGCGTGCAGCGCTCGCTCGATCGCGTGACGCGCGCCACCGCATCGCTCGACCGCCCGCGCGTGTTCATTCACGTGTGGGACAACCCGCTCATGGCCATCGGGGGCGGCTCGTTCCTGTCCGAACTCGTCGACATTGCCGGCGGGCGCAACGTATACGCCGATCGTCCGGAGCCGTCGCCGCAGGTCTCGTTCGAAGACCTCGTGCAGCGCGCGCCGCAGGTCATCCTCGCGGGACCGGTCGACGCCGAACGACTCGCGCGTGAGTCGCGCTGGACGAAACTCCTCGCCCTCACGCACGGCCGCATCGCGGCGTACGACACGTCGCTCGTCGGACGCCCGTCGATGCGACTGGGCGAAGCGGCGCAGTCGCTCGCCGAGCTGCTGCATCCGGGCGAGAACGTCCGCTGATGCGCGCGCGTCCCGCGCTGTTGATTCTCGTCGCCCTGGCAGCGCTCTCGATGTTGGCGCTGATGCTCGGCGCAACGGTCGTTTCACCGGGCGCGGTGGTCGGCGCGCTCAGCGGGCACGCGCACGACGAGACGACGCGGCTGATCGTCCTGTCCATTCGCCTCCCGCGCGTCATCCTCGCCATCCTCGTCGGAGCGGCGCTGGGGATGAGCGGGGCTGTGCTGCAGGGAACGCTCCGGAACGGGCTCGCCGAGCCGTATCTCCTCGGGGTGTCGGGCGGGGCGGCGGTGGGCGCGGTGTGCGCCGTTGCAGCTGGCGTGTCGGCGCCATCGCTCATTGCGCTCTCCGCCTTCATCGGCGCGTTGCTCGCTGTGGCCGGCGTGCTGGGGCTCGCGCGGAGCACCGGCGGAGCAGGGGATACGCGCGTCCTCCTGATGGCGGGCGTGGTGATCGGTGCCTTTGCCAATGCCTCGATCATGGTGGTGATGGCGGCGGCATCGCCCGACGTCACGCGCAACGCGCTCTGGTGGATGATGGGATCGGTCGCTGCCGCCGGTTGGCGCGACGTGATGCTCCTCGGCGCCTCGCTCCTGGTCGTTGGTGCGTTGTTGGTGCAGGGGGCGCGGGCGCTCGACGTGCTCGCGCTTGGCGGAGATGCCGCCGATGCGCTCGGGGTCGACTCGGCGCGCACCGGGTGGCGCTTTTTCATCCTTGCCTCGCTCCTCGCGGCGGCGACAGTGGCCGTGGCGGGGCTCGTCGGATTTGTCGGGTTGATCGTCCCGCACCTCGCGCGCTCCCTGGCCGGCGCGCGTGCCCGCCCGACGCTGGTGCTCTCGGCGCTCGCCGGGGGGGCACTGGTT
>CAZWVG010000027.1:0-36834 GCA_964637355.1 uncultured Gemmatimonadaceae bacterium | reverse complement strand
ACAGGTCGGTGTACACCGCGTGCGGTCCCGACATCGCCCACGGCCAGAACGAGTGCACGCCGCCGTCGGCAATGCACGATGACACCACGCGCGCCTCCACCGCGCGCTGCATGCGCCCGGGGGCCAGCGCGCGCATCCCCGCGAGCATCGCGCGCCCGCTCATTTCCCCGACTCGCGCCATGATGCGAAGCTCGGCCGAGTCCTTGATCGCGCGCATCGGGCGCGTGAGGGGGATCGCGCTCTCTACGGTGCCGGCATAGCCGAGTTGGGCGAGATAGCTCGACCAGCGCGTCACCGAGCGCGCCATCGGGAGCGGCGCCCGAATCGCGCCGCGCGCGTCGGTCGGCGATACGAGGATCGACCTCCAGCTCGACCAGCGCGGCGAAAGCCAGGCGGCAAGCGAATCGATCGAGTGAACGGCGTCGACTCCGATCCTCCGCGCCGACTGCGCTTCGGGGCTCGGCTGCCAGCGGGTGAGCGTCGGATCGGGGGCGGGGACGAACAGATGCACGCTCCCGGTACTCCCATCCAGCGCGAGGACCGCGCCGACGAGCGCCGAGAGGCCGCTCAAGTACTGGAAGTCGGTCGCCTGCTTGAAGCCCGGCTGGTCGTCGGTCATGTACGAGAGCGCCGACGGGACGAGGAGGAGACGCCCCTGCAGTTGGCGTAGCGCCGCGGCGCGCCGCGCGACGTACGGTGCAAGCGGCGCTTCCTGCGACGCGGCAGCTATTGGCACGGTGACTTCGAGAGCCGTCAGCTGCAGCGCAACGACGAGCAGCGCGGCGAAGGGACGTCGGGGCATGGGAGACGCGGGGTCGGGGGGCTCACGCGCACACCACCTGAACGAGCGGGGGCGCGAGAATCTGCCAGCGAGGGGGCGGGTGCCGCAACGCACCCCTCACCCCCCGCGTATCTTCTACGGTCGTCCCCTACGGTCGACCGTTTCCCCCACCCACCACGACGCCTCTCCACTCGTGTTCGTATTTCGACGCTCCTTCGTCTCCGTCGTCGTGTTCGCTGCCGCGCTCGCCGCTCCCGGCGCGCTGCACGCGCAACACCAGATGGCCGGGATGAACCACATCATGATTCCCGAAGGCGCGAACTACACGGTCGCCGACGTGGAATTCATGCAGGGAATGATCGCCCACCACGCACAGGCCATCGTGATGTCGAAGATGGCTGAGTCGCATGGCGCCAACCCGCGAGTGCTGCGGCTGGCCAACAAGATCGACCAGTCGCAGGTCTCCGAAATCCGCATCATGCAGCAGTGGCTGCGGAGCAACGGACAGACCGCGCCCGACACCTCGTCGTGGCGCACGATGCACATGACGGGGATGCTCACCGCCGAGCAGATGAAGGAGCTCGACGCGTCCACGGGTGTCGCGTTCGACCGCGCCTTCCTCACGTACATGATCATGCACCACGAAGGGGCGCTCACGATGGTGAAGGATCTCTTCGCGTCGCCGCGCGCCGGTCAGGAAGTCGACGTCAACGTGTTCGCCAATGACGTCGTCACCGTGCAGACCGCCGAGATCGGCGCCATGCGCCAGTTGCTGTCGCAACTCCCTGGTAGTAGCAACTCATCTCACGAGTAGTCGCTGGACGCGCCGGCGCACCATGACGGCCGGCGTCCATCGACCATTTGCGAGATGAGCGCAACGTCCACTCGAATTCACCCGGAGCCTCTCCAGATGCATCGTGCCTGCAGGGCGATCGCGCTCGTCGCGACCGTCGCTCTTCCCTCGCTCCTCGCTGCGCAAACCTATCCAAGCACGCAGGATCCTCGCAGCAAACTCAAGCCCGGACGCCTCGACGCCGGCGTCGCCGAGCGCAACATGCGCCTCGTCTCGTTCACGCCCAAGGCCGCTGCGTTCGATACGGCGCGCGGCCTGACCTTCATCAACTCGGACCTCGCCTTCGGTGGACACTACGTCTACCAGGGCAACTTCTCCGGCTTCACCGTGTGGGACGTGAGCGACGCGACCAAGCCGAAGATGGTCGTAGCCGTTTCCTGCGTCACGTCGCAGGGTGATCCGTCGATCTACGGCAACCTCCTCTTCATCTCCGCCGAAGGGGGAGGGAACCGCAACGATTGCGCGAAGGGAGGCGTGAAGGATCCGAAGGATCACATGGCCGGCGTGCGCATCTACGACGTGTCGAACCCCGCATCGCCGCGCCTCGTCAAGAACGTACAAACGTGCAAGGGCTCGCATACGCACACGATCATTCCGTCGCCCAAGGACAAGGGCGTGATCTACATCTACGTGTCGGGGAGCCAGGGGGCGCGCCCCGCGACGGAGCTTCCCGGCTGCAAGGAAGGCACCGATCCGGCGGACGACACGAATTCGCTCTTTAGGCTCGACGTCATCAAGGTGCCGCTCGCGCATCCGGAACAGGCCGAAGTCGTGACGGGCGCGCGCATCTTCACCGGACTCGGTGCGGCGCCGCGTGCCGCCGGACGCCCCGTGCGTGAGCGTCCCCGTGCTGCCGGCGAGCCCGCGCCGATGCCAACCGGGCCGCGCAACTGCCACGATGTCACCGCGTATCCCTCGGCCGGCCTCCTCGCCGGTGCCTGCGGGAGCTACGGCCTCCTGGTCGACATCTCCAACCCGGAAAAGCCGATCCGTCTCGATGCGCGGTCGGACACGAACTTCTCGCTCTGGCACACCGCCGTCTTCAGCAACGACGGGAAGAAGGTCGTCTTCACCGATGAGTGGGGGGGCGGCACGTCGCCCATGTGCCAGGCGAACTCGATGATGGAGATGGGGGGCAACACGATCCTCACCATCGATCCCAAGAAGAAGTACACGCAGCATGCCTATTACAAGATCAACACCGCGCAGAGCGCCGAAGAGAATTGCGTCTCGCACAACGGCGGGCTGATCCCGGTCCCCGGGCGTGACCTGATGGTGCAGGGGTGGTACCAGGGGGGCGTGAGCGTGATGGAGTTCTCCGACCCCGATCACCCACAGGAACTCGCCTACTTCGACCGCGGCCCGATCAACGCGCCGGTCGGCGCGGATGTCCCGCTCACGCCCGAGGAGCAGGGGCGCCGCGGCGGGCGCAACTCGATCGGCGGCTCGTGGGGTGCGTATTACTGGAACGGACTGATCTACTCGTCGGAGTTGGACCGTGGCTTCGACATTCTCGAGCTCACGCCGAGCGACCAGCTCTCCAAGAACGAGATCGAGGCGGCGAAGCTCGTGCACTTCGAGCAGTACAACCCGCAGTCCCAGCCGAAGATCGTCTGGCCCGCGGCCTTCCCGGTAGTGCGTTCCTACGTCGACCAGCTCGTGCGCAACAACGGACTTTCGTCCGCTCGCACGACGGCGATCAACGCGGCAATCGACGCCGCCGAGCAGGCGAATGGCAAGGCGCGCCGCGATGCGCTGAATGCGCTCGCCCGTGAAGTCGACAAGGATGTCGCCGGCGCCAAGGATCCGGAGCGGGTGAAGATGCTCTCTGCGGCGATCAAGGATCTCGCCAAGGCGACGAAGTAGTACGGCACTCGCACAAGAACGAAGAGCCTCCCGGATTCCTCGCGAATCCGGGGGGCTCTTCGTTAGGCGAGTCGCGCGCGGCGCGCTCAGGTCTGCGCGACGGCGCAGGCTACCGCGTATGTCACCTTCTCGTTGGTGATGTCGCTGTGATTGGTAATGGACCCGTTCCCTCCGTCGAGGTTGTTCACGAGGTCGAGGGCGAAGGTGTATGGGTCGCCCACTTCGTGCACTTCCTGGTTGTTCGCCTCGGGCGTGCGCTGCGTCCCGTTGCGCCCGATCCCTCCGTACTGGTCGTTCGCATCGCCCACGGCCTTGGTGTTGTCGCCGGCCAGGCGCGACGAGACCGAATAGGCGATCCCGACCACCGTGTCCTGCACGGAGAAGGTCGAGATGAACGGCCCCTTCACCACCTGCTTCTCGATCACGTCGCGGAAGAAGCCGCGGCTCCCCTTGCCGTTGTTGGGGCTCAAGCCGTAGTGCGAGAATGCCGCCTCGAGGAGGTTGAGCGAGTCGGGCTGCACGCGCGGGTCTGCCGAGAGCGCCTTCGCGGTCGCCGCCATGCACCGTCCGCCGAGCGAGTGCCCCACGAGGTGCACGCGCACGTTGGGGTGTGCCGCCTTGAGGGCGCGGACCGCCGGCGCCACGCCATTCGCACCGACCGAGCCCGACCGATTCTTCATCATGTACCAGGTGGTCATGTTCAGCACCTGTCCGGCCTTCCCGCCTAACGTCTTGAAGAAGCTCCCGAGGGAGAGGACGCGCCCGCCGCCCCCGGCGCCACCGTCGTGTCCCAGCGACATCACGCCGCCGTCGCCGTCGCTCCTCTCGATCGGGAGGATGATCGGCGATCCCATCTTGGCAAACAGCTCCGAACCGCTCTGCGCCTTCACTTCGGCGAGTCCCTCGGTCGGGTCGGGCTCGGGATCGTCAACGAGCGAGAGCAGGAGGGCGACGAATTCGTCCTGCACCCCTTCGTCCGAAAGCCTGCCGAGGAGGGCGATCGCCTTGTCGACGGTGGCGCGTTGCTCGGGGTGCACCTGGTGGTCGCGAAGCTGCTCGAGCTCCTCGCGCGTCGCCGTCATGTCGGAACTCGCGCCGTGCCCCACGCCCTGTACGTTCCCCTCGTCTTCGCCGGCCGCCCCCTCCGACCACTTCTTCGACGGCCAGAAGATCCCGCCAGCCGCAAACTTCCGTCCCGACATCTTGCCGACGAGCTCGGGGCGGGTGAGGTGCGCGCTGTAGTTGGCGAGGAAATTCTTGTACAGCGTTCGCGCCTCGTTCTCGTCGTTGCGGAAGCCATGTGCGATGAGGATCACGTCGGTGACACCATTCGCCCCGACATGCGCCACGAGTTCGTCGAGCGCCTTGGTCTTCGGATGCCCGTCTGTGTCGTGGTCGAGGGCGATGAAGTCGAATCCGGACAGCGTTTCCATGAGTGCGTCTCCGCTGGTGGGAGTTAGGTCGTGAGCGGTTGTTGCATCGCGTGCGGCAGTCACAACGCCTGCGGCAGTAACATCGCCTGCGGCAGTTACACCGCTTGCAGGACCTTCATCAAGTCAAGCAGCCCATTTCCCTGAAAGGTGACTTCGCGCCCCAGGTCGATGGCGTTGGCCAGAAAGAGCGCCTTCACACGCTCTGGCTGTCCGATGAATTCGGTGCGCACCGAGAGAAAGGCGGCGAGCGCCCCGGAGACGTGCGGCGCCGCCATGCTCGTCCCCGTTTGCTCGCAATAGAGGACCTTCCCGTTCTCCGGGGCGCGGTCGTACGTCGTCGGGTTGGGCTCGACCGCGTGGGCCGTGGTACCGGGTGAGGGTGGATCGACCGGTGCCGCGGGGGGTGTGCCATTGTCGAATTTCACGACGCCGTATCGATCCTGTTCGTCGCCCGCGGCGCAGGAGCGAATGCGTTCGCCGGGGGCAAGGAGATCGGGCTTGCGTCGTCCGTCGCCGGTCGGTCCGCGCGACGAGAAGTACGAGACGCCGTAGGTATGCGGCATGTCGCGATGCGTCGAGCCGACCGTGATGGCCAACTCCGCGTTGCCGGGGTCGGTGATGCTGAGGGCGTTGTAGCTGTTCTCCTCCTTTCCCGAGCCGCTGATGTACGACGAGTACCCGCTGTTGCCGGCGGAGACCACCACCGCCACCCCCGACTTCACGAGTCGGTTCACCTCGGCACAGATGGGGCTCTGTCCGCAGGCGAACCAGCGCGGATCGAACTCGTACCCGAGGCTCATGTTGACGCCGTGGATGAGGATGCGCTTGCCGTACTGGTTCCAGCGCTGGATGTCGTCGATGGCACGGAGCACCCAGCTGACCTTTCCCTGGCCCTTCGTCTGCTTCGGACCGTTGGGGCGCGTTTCGTTCCCCTTGAGGGTGCGATCGGCGATGACCTTGAGGCTCACCAGCTTGCAGAGCGGAGCGACGCCACTGATCGACTTGAGATTCTCGCGCTGCACGACGACGGTGTCGGTCTGGGCGCTGATCGATTCGTCGCGGACCTCGGTGCCGACCACCGCGAGTCCGTCGGGGGCGTCACTCGTCCAGTAGCCGGCGATGATGCCGGCCACGTGCGAGCCGTGACCGAGCTTGTCTTCGAGCGCGCTCTTGGGCACGACGGTGACGGACGTGGCAGGCGTGGCAGGCGTGGCAGGCGTGGCGGGTGTGGCGGGAGTGGCCGCGATCGCCGCTGCCGCCGCTGCAGCCGCTGCAGCCGCTGCTGCTCGCTCATCGCCATCTGGTGTGTAGTCTCGATGCTCGATCGGCTCCGAGACCGCGAGCGTGGCGATGCGCCCGTGAAGGCTCGTCTTCTCGGCGAAGTGCGCGTGCGTTCCGTCGATCCCCGAGTCGAGGACCGCCCAAAGGATTCCCTCGCCAACCGCATGGAAGGAACGTTGAGCGGCGTCGGCCTTCACCGTTGTGAGCGAACGGGTCAGCGTGACCGTGATGTCGCTATCCTCCCAGATGCGATACACGACCGCCTCGTTCCGGCGGTTCTGTGAATTGAGCGCCTGCGTTTCGGCGGCGAGCTGCTGAATCTGTTCGGCGTTGAGGCGACCGAAGACGTAGTTCGAGACCGCCGAGTACTGCACTCCCCACTCCTCGGCGCGCCGCTTCACCTCTTCGAGCGCTCCTTCCATCCCGCCTTTGTAGAACTCGTTGAGCGAGATGATCACGTCGAACACGTCGTTCGGCTCTTCGCGGATGTGCGTGAGGAGCGGCTCGGTGATGATCGACCGCAGCATGTTGCGGCGCAGCTCGCGGCGTGCCTTCTCCGCTTCGCTGGCCTCTGCCGACTCGGCGGCATCGACGGGCGCGCCGGTCTTGGCCGATGTGGTCGACTCGCCTGACGTCGTCGCCTTCGTCGACGTGGACGACTTCTTTTTGCGGGGGCGTGGCGTGCCGGCTGCCTTCGCCGATTCGCTCGGCGTTTCGGACGGTGGCGTGGAGTCTTTCGCCGCGTCGGTGGACTTCCGCTTCTTGCGTGCCGCCATTCCAACCTCCGTTGGGACTTCCGACTGCCGTTGCGGTGCGCGCGTCGCGCATCACGCCGCTGGCGGGAGGTCGCAAATGAAGGGGATGAGCGTGCAACGCGTCAAGGGTCGTGGCGCGCGTGCCGCACATCGCGCGCGTGCAGGCGCCTCGCCCTGCGGCGCAACGGTGCCTGTGCCCTGCAATGGATCGTTGGGCACTCGCCGCGCCCCGACCGCTCCGACACGTCGATCCACCCCGTGTCAGTCTGGTCGGCCGGGGTGCGCGCCGGCTCGTTGACTCTCTCCGCGCCGACCGATAGCCTCCCGGGACCTCGGCCTGCCTGACGAGACCCCGCTTCGAGCCAGCGACATGATGTCCCGACCCAGCGAACGTTCCGAATGCAGGGGACTTCCCGCATCGTCCTGCGCCCGCGCCGCGCGGCCGACGAGAGCGTGGCGCCATCTCCTTGTCGCGCTCTTGCTCGTCGCGCTCGTCTTTGCGCGGAGGCAGCTTCGTGCGCAGGAGAGAGAGATCGCCGAGCGGCGCCTGGTGGCGAGCGCAGCAGCACGATGGACCGAACCGCTCTCCGACATTGCCGGTGTACGCGAACTGGCCGACGGCCGCGTGATCGTCCTCGACACCAAGGAGCAGCGGCTCGCCCTCGTCGATCTCGTCGCCGGGACGTCGCGGCCCATCGGCGCGAAAGGAAAGGGGCCGGGAGAATTCAGTCGCGCACTGCGACTCGTGGCGCTCCCTGGCGACTCGACCATCGTCGTCGATCCCGGGGCCGGACGACTCCTCGTCCTGGGGCCGGACGGCGTGCCTAACGGTGTCATCACCACGTTCGGGGAGGCGGCGGCTGCTGCAGGATTGGGGATCACCGCGGTGCGCGACGTTGATCTCGTCGGAGGGATCTACTTTCAAGGACGCGTCGGAAAGATGACCGACACCGGCTTCGAGCAGCCCGACTCGGCGCGCCTCCTACGCTTCGACCGGCGCTCGGGGCGTGTCGATTCCCTCGTCAACGTGGCGATTCCCACCACCAAGGTCACGATCGCGAAATCGGGGGGAAAGATCACGTCGGTGAACATCGAGCGTCCGCCGTTCAGTGTGGGCGACGAATGGGCGGTCGGCGACGACGGACGTGTAGCGGTCGCACGCCGCTCGCCGTTCCGACTCGACCTCATCTCTCGCGACCTTCGCACCATGCGCGGCCCGGAGGTTCCGGCCGCCGAGCGCAAGGTGGACGACGCGGACAAGACCGAGTACCTCGCCAATCGCGAGGGGGGAGCGTCGATCGATCGGGCGACGCTCGACTGGCCGGAACGGATGCCGATCTTCCTCCCGGGCGCTGTGATCACGGTGCCGAACGGGGAAACGTGGGTCCGGCGCACCGCGACCGTCGATGCGCCCTCGCGTCGCTACGATGTCTTCGACGCCACGGGCAAGCGGGTGGCGCAGGTCGTGACCGCGGCGTCGCAGCGCATCGTCCTCGTGACGGCGCGCGGCGTCTATGTGGCGCGGTCGGACGATGATGGCCTGCAGTACCTCGAACGCTTCGCCCTGCCGCGTTAGGCGGCTGGTCTCGGCCTCACGATTCCGCCAGCTGCTGCGCCCGGAGCGCCAGCTCCATCGCCATGAAACAGTGCGCCTGGGTCATCGCCGTTTCGGTGCGCGCGAGTACGTCGTCGACCAGCCGCCGGCCGTACGGCAGGTCGACCGCGTGGCAGTCCTCGTAGCGCACTCCCTTCGCGTCGACGATGAAGAGGTGATCGCCTCCGGGGCGGCCGGCAATGTCGACGTACTTCCGCAGCTCCATGTAGCCATCGGTACCGAGTATCGTCAGGCGACCGTCGCCCCACGTGGGAAGTCCGGCTGGTGTGAACCAATCGAGGCGGATGTAGCCACTCCCCTTGTCGCTCCGCAGCGTGACGCTCCCAAAATCCTGAAAGCCGGGACGGTCGGCATGGTGCACGTTGCGCACCTCAGCCGCGACGATGTCCACCTTGCGCGCCCCGGTGAAGTGCAGGAACTGGTCGAACTGGTGCGAGCCGATGTCGCACAGGATCCCGCCGTAACGCTCGCGCACCCAGAACCAGTCGGGGCGCACCGGTGGATGAATGCGATGCGGACCAGTGCCGATGGTCTGCACCACTTCGCCGATCGCGCCCGCATGCACGAGCTCCGATGCGCGCACCGTTGCGCGACTCTCGAGTCGCTCGCTGTACAGAATCGAGTAGATGCGCCCAGTTTCGCGCTGCACTCGGCGCAGCTCCGCCAGCTGCTCGAGTGTCGTCGCACCGGGCTTGTCGGACATCACGTCCTTCCCGTGCCGCATCGCGCGGATTCCCAAGGGGGCGCGCTCCGCAGGGACGATCGAGGTGAGAATCAGCTGGATCGTTGAGTCCTCGAGGATCTCACGCTCTTCGCGAACTCGTGGCACGTTAGGGTGACTCTTCGCGAAGTCGGCGGCGAGCGCGTCGTCTGCGGCGTGAAAGGCGACGAACTCTCCTCCTCCCCTCCGCACCGCATCCACTTGCCCATGAATGTGTGCGTGGTCGATCCCGATGACGGCGAAGCGAATGCGCGCCTGCGTTCCGCTGAGCGCATTCGCGCGACGCGCGCTCGGCAACGCAGACGCCGCCGCGATTCCGGCAGCTCCCAGCAACAGATCCCGTCGGCTCATCTCGCTCATCACCTGCTCTCGCTGTGAAAGTCCGCGCCACGCCGAGTGAGCGTCATGTCTCATCGCGCGCGCGACTCGAAATCGGCGCCGTCGACCTAGCGGAATATCGGAGTCATATTATGATCTTGCCACCATGCTGAACCCGCTGGTATTGCTCGCGTTAGCCATGACGTTGGTGATCGGCGCGATCGTCGTGCTGCGCCTGAACGCCTTCCTCGCGCTCATCGGCACCGCGCTGGTCATCAGCCTCCTGGCCCCGGGTGAGCCGGCGGAGCGCGTCACGCGCGTCGCCGATGGATTCGCCCGCACCGCCGGATCGATCGGGATCATCATCGCCCTCGCGGCGATTGTCGGCGCGGCGATGATGGAGAGTGGAGCTTCGGACCGGATCGTCAATGCCTTCGTGCGACTTCTCGGCGAACAGCGTGGCGCGATCGCCCTCGGCGCGACCGCGTTCGTCCTGTCGATCCCGGTCTTCTTCGATACCGTCTTCTATCTCCTCGTACCGCTCGCGCGCTCGATGCACGCGCGGAGCGGGCGCCACTACCTGCGGAACCTGATGGCCATCGCCGGTGGTGCAGCTGCAACGCATACGCTCGTCCCCCCGACGCCCGGACCGCTTGCCGTCTCGGCCGCGCTCCAGGTCGAACTGGGGACGATGGTCCTGGTCGGGCTCCTCGTGGCCATCCCCGCTGCCATTGCCGGTCTCGTCTTCGCGTACTGGACCGACAAGCGCATGCCGCTCGACCCGGCGCCGCTCGATCGCCCGCCGGTGGAGGAACGCGCCGGCGCGGTGCGCAAGCCGGTGTCGTTAGGTGGCGCGATCGCCCCGATCGTCCTCCCGGTCGTCCTCATCGCCGCGAACACGGTCGCCACCGCGCTTCACGCCGACGCGCTCCTCCCCTTCACCTCGGTGCTGGGCAATCCAAACGTGGCGTTGCTGCTCGCGACCGCGGTAGCGATCGGGCTGTACGTGCGCGCACGCGGCGCGTCGCGCCTCGAAGTCGGGTCGCTCAGCGAGCACGCGCTCACCTCGGCGGGGGTCATCATCCTCATCACGGCGGCCGGCGGCGCCTTCGGGGCGACGCTGCAGGCCGCGAAGGTCGGCCCGGCGATCCAGGCGCTCTTCCCCTCGATCGGCCCGGGCGCAGGCTTCGCCCTCCTGCTGCTCGCGTTTGGAATCTCGAGCCTGATCAAGATTGCGCAGGGATCGAGCACCGTTGCGATGATCACCACGGCCGGAATGCTCGGTGCGGTCGTGACCGGCGCCGCGCTCCCGTTTCACCCGGTGTACGTGGCGACCTCGATTTCCGGTGGGGCGCTGGTCGGGGCCTGGATGAACGACAGTGGCTTCTGGGTCTTCTCCAAGCTCGGGGGCGTTTCCGAACGTGCGACGCTCCTCACCTGGACCCCGATCGCCGCCATCGTCGGCACCACGGCGTTTGTCACCACGTTGCTGCTCGCCTTCCTCTTTCCCCTTCGCTGATGTCCGTGAGAGCGCACGGCGCGTCAGAGGGCATCCCGCGAGAGCTTGCCGTCGACCAGGCGCCAGATGCCGAGTGGGTTGGCGCTGCGCAGCGCCGCGGGGAGCGACGCGTCGGGGAACCCCTGGTAGCACACGGGGCGCGCGAAGCGCGCGAGCGACGCAGTCCCGACCGACGTCGTCCGTTCGTCGGTCGATGCGGGATAGGGGCCGCCGTGCTGCATGGCGGGACTCACCTCGACGCCGGTCGGGACGCCATTCAGGACGATGCGCCCGACCTTGCGCTCGAGTCGCGCCACGAATCCCGCGTGCGCCGCCAGCTCTTCGTCGTTGGCGAAGATCGTGGCGGTGAGCTGCCCTTCCATCGCGTCGACGATGCGATCGAAGTCGGCGACGTCGCCCGTGGAGACGAAGACGCTCGCCGGACCGAAGATCTCCTGCCGCAGCGCCTCGTGGCTGGCGAACGCATCGGCGTCAGTCGCGAGGAGGGCAGGGGCCATGCGATGCTCAGCGTCGCGCGAAGAGTCGCTTCTCGCGCCGGCGGAACGCGCATGCGCGATCCCGTCGCGATACGAGCCGGCAAGGCGCGCGTACAGGGGGACGCCAGGCGCGATCCCCTCCAGCGCCACCGCGAGTGCACGCCGCAGCGCGTCGCCCCCGTGCGTCGCTGGTGCGACGATCACTCCGGGATTCGTACAGAATTGCCCGACGCCAAGCGTGATGGACTGCGCGAGCGTCTGCGCCAACTGGTCGCAGCGATCGCCCATCGCCGACGGAAAGACGAATACCGGGTTCACGCTCCCCATCTCGGCGTAGACTGGAATCGGCACGGGGCGCGCGGCCGCGGCGTCGAACAGCGCGCGCCCGCCGCGCAGCGAGCCCGTGAAGCCCACGGCGCGAATGAGCGGGTGCCGGACCATCGCCATCCCCACCTCGTTGGACCAGCCGTGGAGCATCGAGAAGACCCCCTCCGGCATCCCGCTCGACGCGATGGCCCGGGCAATGGCTTGCGCGACCAACGTCGAAGTGCCGGGCTGCGCCGGGTGCGCCTTGTACACGACCGTGCAGCCGGCGCCGAGCGCCGAAGCGGTGTCGCTCCCCGCGGCGCCGAAGGCGAGCGGGAAATTGCTCGCGCCGAAAACGGCAACGGGTCCGATCGGGATCAGCATGCGACGCAAGTCCGGGCGCGGCGCCGGCGTGCGCGACGGATCGCCTCGGTCGATGCGCGCTTCGAGCCACGTCCCGTCATCGACCGCATCGGCGATGAGTCGCAGCTGGTTCACGGTTCGTGCGCGCTCTCCGTCCAGCCGTGCGATGGGAAGTGCCGTCTCGGCGTGCGCCGTCGGCGTCAAAACATCGGCAGCCGCATCGATCTCTCGCGCGATCGCGCGCAGGAGGTTCGCATGCTCCCGCGCGGGTCGCGCGCGATACGCAGCGAACGCGTCGTGCGCGCGCGCGACGGCGCGCGCCACGTCGTCGGCGGTGGATTCGGAGAAGGGCGGCTCGATCTCCGCGCCGGTGGCTGGATTGATCGCATGGAAGGTGGTCATGGGCGCGAATGGTGCGCCACATGAGGGGGACGCCGCAAGCACCTCCGCTCGACGCGGTCCTCGGGAGCGCCGCCGCCGTGGAGGCGGGGCGCATCGAGGGAAGCGGCGGCAGCGGTCGCCTCCCGCTCACCCCGGTCCTCCTGCGCTCGGCGCCGAGCGGCGATCTCTTCGGCCTAACGCAGAACGTGGGGATGGGGTGGAACGCGTCCGCGCTTGGTGGCCCGGAATACGTGATCGTGAGTACCGCCGGCGGGATTCGCGCCGAGGACGGAACGCCGGTCGCGTTAGGCTATCACACGGGGCACTGGGAGATCGGGCTCCTCGTGCGCGAGGCCGCCGAGACATTGCGGCAACGCGGCGCGATCCCGTTCGCCGCCTTCTGCAGCGACCCATGTGACGGACGCACGCAAGGGACGACGGGGATGTTCGACTCCCTCCCGTACCGGAACGACGCGGCCATCGTCATGCGCCGCCTAATTCGCTCGCTCCCCACGGCGCAGGGGGTGCTGGGGATCGCGACGTGCGACAAGGGGCTCCCGGCCACGATGCTGGCCCTCGCCGGCTGCAAGACGATGCCGGGCGTGATAGTGCCTGGGGGAGTCACGCTTCCGGCGACTGGCGCAGAGGATGCCGGCCAGATCCAGAGCCTCGGAGCGCGATTCTCTCACGACCTCATCTCGCTCGATTACGCCGCCGAAATGGGGTGCCGTGCCTGCGGGTCATCGGGAGGCGGGTGCCAGTTCCTCGGCACCGCGGCGACGTCGCAGGTGATCGCCGAAGCGTTAGGCATGGCGCTCCCGCACAGCGCCCTCGCGCCATCGGGGGAACCGGCGTGGACCGAGTTGGCGACGCGCTCGGCGCTCGCGCTCCTGCGGCTCCACGCGACGGGGCTCACCACCGCCGGGATCCTCACCGATCGTGCGATCGAGCACGCGATGCTCGTCCACGCGGCGTTCGGCGGCTCGACGAACCTTCTCCTGCACATTCCGGCAATCGCCCACGCCGCGGGGCTCCGCGTCCCCACGGTCGACGATTGGATCCGCGTGAATCGTGCGACGCCACGCCTGGTCGATGCCCTGCCTAACGGCCCCAAGGGGCATCCCACCGTGCAGGTGTTCATGGCCGGAGGAGTGCCCGAGGTGATGCTGCACCTGAGGCGCATGGGGCTGCTCGACACGTCGGTGCTCACGGCAACCGGTGACACGCTGGAGACGACGCTCGACTGGTGGGAACGGAGCGATCGCCGCCGCGCGGCGCGCGCGCGTCTGGCAGCGGGGGCGCAGGTGGATCCCGATCGGGTGATCCTGAGCGCCGACGCGGCGCGCGCCGCCGGCCTCTCCAGCACGGTCGTCTTTCCGGTCGGGAACCTCGCGCCCGAGGGATCGGTCATCAAGGCGACGGCGATCGACGCGTCGGTGATCGGGACGGGAAACGTCTATCGTCATCGTGGACCGGCGCGCGTCTTCGCCGACGAGCGCGACGCGATCGCCGCGGTCAAGGGCGGCGATGGGCACGTCGCGATTGCACCTGGCGACGTCATAGTCCTCATCGGCAACGGACCGATGGGGACCGGGATGCAGGAGACCGCGCAGATCACCACGGCATTGCGTTACCTCCCGTGGGGAAAGCAGGTCGCACTCATCACCGACGGACGCTTCTCGGGCTTCTCCAGCGGGGCGTGCGTGGGACACATCGGTCCCGAGGCGCTCGCCGGCGGGCCGATCGGGCGCGTGCGCGATGGCGACGAGATCGAGATCGTGATCGATCGCCAATCGCTCACCGCGTCGCTGTCGCTGGTTGGGACAGGAGGGAGCGAGCTGTCCGAGGACGAGGCACGGGCGCTCCTCGCCTCGCGTGCACCGCACCCCGCGCTCGCACCACGCGCCGAGCTCCCGGACGACACACGGCTCTGGGCAGCGTTGCAGCGGGCGAGCGGAGGAACCTGGGCGGGGTGCGTTTATGACGTGGATCGCATCATCGCTGCGCTGAGCACGAGCCGCGCAGACGACGGAGCGGCAGCCACTCTCGGCGATCGTGCACACCTACACAAGCAATGAGGGCGGCGTGAAACTGCTGCGAACCGAGGGCGGTGTGGTGATCGCGCACAACGACGGTTACGCGCGGTTGGACGAGTCGTGGGATGCGCTCATGCAGCGTGACGATTCCCTCACCTTCCTCGCGCAGCAGGCGGAGCGTGCCGAGCGCTGGAGCGTCGCGCCGGTCGCGCTGGCCCCCGTTTCGTCGCAGGAGGTGTGGGCCGCGGGGGTTACGTACCTCCGGAGTCGCGCCGCTCGCGTGGAGGAGTCGCGCGATGCCGGCGGCGGATCGTTCTACGATCGCGTGTACGATGCGCCACGCCCCGAACTCTTCTTCAAGGCGCAAGGGTGGCGCGTGCGCGGCCCCGGCGACGACGTCCGCATCCGTCGCGACGCGCGATGGAGCGTGCCGGAGCCGGAGATTGCGATCTGCGCTGATGCGCGGGGACGCATCGTTGGCTACACCATCGGCAACGACATGAGTTCGCGCGACATCGAAGGGGAGAATCCGCTGTACCTGCCGCAGGCCAAGTCATACGATGGTTCGTGCGCGCTCGGCCCGGCGGTTCTGCTCGGTGAGGCGCTCGCACCGGACACCCACATTGCGATGCAGGTGCAACGCGATGGCGGCACCGCCTTTTCGGCCGAGACGGAGTGGGCGCGCATGAAGCGCACCCCTCGCGAACTGCTGGACTGGCTCTACCGCGAGACATCGTTTCCGTACGGGTGTGTGCTGCTCACGGGAACGGGGATCGTCCCGCCCGATGACTTCACGTTGCAGCCGGGCGATACGATCACGATTGCTGTCAGCGGCATCGGCACACTCACCAACACGGTTGGAGCAGCGTGATGACTCCCTCGTGGCATCCCCGCTCGCTGACGCGACTCGGCGCTCTTGCCGCGCTCGCCGTCAGCATGGCCGCGCGCGCGCCGCAGCTCTCGGCCCAGGCGTATCCTCCGGTGACGTTACCCGGGACGCAGCTACGCTCGATCACCTCGCGAGAAACCGGGCGGAAGTACGACATCTACGTCTCGAGTCCGGCAGTTACGGCGGCAAACCGCGGACAGCGATTCCCGGTACTGTACCTGCTCGACGGGCAGTGGGACTTCAAGCTCCTCGTCTCGATTCAGGGTGGGCTCAAGTACGACCGCTACCTCCCCGACGTGATCATCGTCGGCATCACGTACTCCGGCGCCCGCGCCAACTACGACTCCCTGCGCGCCGTCGACTACACGCCGGTGGCATCGCGCGTGAATCCGGGATCGGGCCAGGGCGCGAAATTCCTCTCGTTTCTCGAGAAGGAGTTGATGCCGTTCATCGAGCGCGAGTACCCGGCAGACCCCACGCGCCGCGGGCTCATGGGCAATTCGCTCGGCGGGCTCTTCGCCCTCTATGCGATGTTCACGAAACCACAGCTCTTCTCGGGATACGTCGCCGGAAGTCCTGCCGTAGTCTACGCGAGTGGAGGATCGTATGCGCAGGAGGCGGAGTACGCAAAGACGCACAGCGCACTCCCCGCGCGCCTCTTCATCTCTGTCGGTACCGACGAGCCGCTCGTCGCCCCGGTGAAGGCGTTCATCGACAGCCTGCGAAGCCGCAACTATTCCGATCTCGTGCTGGAGACACGCACCGTCGCCGAGGAGCGTCATTCCGGCAACAAACCCGAAGCTCTCAACCGGGGGATGCGATTCTTGTTTCGCGATACGACCGCTGCCGCGCAGCCACACGCGCCCATCACCTTGGGCACCATCGAGCGCCTCGACCCGCGTCTCGACGCACTCGCGCCGCGCGATGCACGGTTCGAGGTCCTCGCCGACGGCTTCGACTGGTCCGAGGGGCCGGTCTGGCGAAAGGACGGAACGCTCCTCTTCAGCGACGTCCCGCAAAACACGATCTACCGATGGAAGGAAGGGGAGGGCGTGTCCGTCTTCCTGCGTCCGTCGGGCCTGGCCGGCTCCACACCGCTCGGACGCGAGTTGGGGAGCAACGGCCTGACGCTCGACGGCAACGGCGCGCTCATCATCGCCGACCACGGCAATCGGCAGGTCGCGCGCCTCGTCGAACCCAAGTATCACAAGATCACGCTCGCCGATCGCTTTCAGGGCAAGCGATTCAACAGCCCAAACGACGTCGTCGTCAGGCGCAACGGCGACGTGTACTTCACCGACCCGCCGTACGGGCTCGCCGGGCTCGACGCCGATCCCAACAAGGAACTGCCGCACAACGGGATCTACCGTGTCACAGCGAGCGGAGAGGTCACGCTGCTGGCGACGCAGACATTCCCCAACGGACTCGCCTTCTCCCCCGACGAACGCACGCTCTACGTCGCGAACTCCGATCCGAAACACGCCGTCTGGATGGCGTACGACGTGAAGACCGACGGGACGCTGGGCGCCGGACGCGTGTTCTTCGACGCCACGCCGATGGTCGGCGACGCCAACCCCGGACTCCCCGACGGCATGCGCATCGACGCCAAGGGAAATCTCTTTGCCACGGGCCCCGGCGGCATCCTGGTCTTCGCGCCTGACGGCACGCACCTGGGTACGCTTCGCACGGGACAGCCGACCGCCAACTGTGCGTTCGGCAACGACGGCTCGACGCTGTACGTCACCTCCAACCATCAACTGCTGCGCATCCGCCTGACGACCAAGGGGAACGGCTTCTGATGCGATGGCTCATCGCCTGCGCGGCGCCGGTGGCATGCTGCGTCGCCTGCGCGAGTCCGCCGGCTGCACGAACCCGCGCCTCGCATCCGACCGTCGCGAGCGCCTCGCTTCGCGATGCGTACCGAGGCGCATTTCTTGTCGGGACAGCGGTGAATGAGGCGATCGTCGCGGGGAGCGACAGCGCCGGTGCACGCATCACGGCGGAGCAGTTTAATACGATCACCGCCGAGAACGTGCTCAAGGCGGCGCCAATCAATCCGTCGCCCGGCGTCTGGAATTTCGCCCCCGCCGACGCGTATGTGGCGTTCGGCGAGCGGCATCGCATGTTCATCGTCGGTCACACGCTGGTCTGGCACAACCAGGCGCCCGCGTGGTTCTTCCAGGATTCGTCGGGGAAGGCGCGCTCGCACGAGGCGGTGAAGGAGCAGTTGCGCACCCACATCGAGACCGTCGCGTCGCGCTACGCCGGGCGTATCCACGCGTGGGACGTCGTGAACGAAGTCATCGACAACGATGGGTCGTACCGCCCCACCTCGTGGGTGCGCGGCGTAGGCGATGGCGATGAACTCGTCAGGCTCGCGTTCACCTACGCGAGCCGCTACGCGCCGAATACCGAGCTGTATTACAACGACTTCAACGCCTGGCGTCCGGCCAAGCGTGACGGCATCGTTCGCGTCGTGCGCATGCTCAAGCGCGCGGGCATCCGCATCGATGGCGTCGGCATGCAGGGGCACTGGGGACTCAATTACCCCAAGCGCGAATACATCACCGCGGCGATCGACTCGTTCGCTGCTGCCGGTGTAAAGGTCATGATCACCGAGCTCGACGTCGATGTCCTCCCGTTCACCAGGGAAGGGCAGGTGATTGGGACCGGGATGAGCGATCCGCAGTTTCAGCTCGAGGAGTTCAGGGCCTTTCTCGATCCGTATCGCGACGGACTCCCCGCGGACGTCGATCGCGCCCTCGCGGAGCGATATCGAGAGCTCTTCGCGCTCTTCTACAGCAAGCGCGACAAGATTGCCCGCGTCACGCTCTGGGGCGTGCACGATGGGATGTCGTGGAAGAATGGCTACCCGGTTCCGGGGCGCACCAACTACCCACTGCTGTTCGATCGGGCGTGGCGGCCCAAGTCGGCGTTCGAAGCGGTGCTGCGCGTCCCGTCGCCGTAGCGTGCGGTGAGCGGATGACGAAGAAGCAAACGGTCGAGGGTCAGATGGCGATCGACACCGGCGACGGACGGCCACAGCGGCGGCGCGACTTCGTTCGCAACGCGGCAATCGCCGTCGGCGCACCATTGCTGCTACGAAGGAGGAGCGGGATGGAACAACCGAAGCTGGGCGTTGCGCTGGTGGGGCTCGGCGCGTTGAGCACCAACCAGATCGCGCCAGCATTGCAGAAGACCGAGCGCTGCCGTCTCGCCGGGATCGTCACCGGATCGCCCGAGAAGGCTGCGCGCTGGCAGGCGCAGTACGGCGTTCCAACGCGCGCGACCTACAGCTACGAAACAATGGCGCGCATGGCCGACAACCGCGACATCGACATCGTGTACGTCGTCACGCCTAACGCGCTGCACGGCGAACACACCATCGCAGCGGCGCGCGCGGGAAAGCACGTCCTCTGCGAGAAGCCGATGGAGGTGACGACCGAGCGCTGCCAGGCGATGATCGACGCCTGCAACGCCGCGAATCGGCGCCTGGCCATCGCGTATCGCTGCCAGTTCGAACCACATCACCTCGAGTGCGTGCGCCTCGCCCACGAGCAGGTGCTCGGCCCCGTTCGCCTCATCGAAGGCGGTTTCGGCTTTCCCATCGGCGATCCCGCACAGTGGCGACTCAAGAAGGCGCTTGCCGGCGCCGGTCCGATGTTCGATGTCGGCATCTACTGCGTGCAGACCGCGCGAATGATCACCGGGGAGGAGCCGACCTTCGTCACTGCGCTCGAGACCAGGACGAATCCGCGAAAGTTCGCCGAGGTCGAGGAGACCGTCACCTTCCAGCTCTCGTTCCCGGGCGGCGTGCTCGCGAATTGCGCGACGTCGTACGTCGCTGGCATGAACGAGTTCACGGTGCGCGCCGAGCGCGGCGCCTTCGGGATGCGACCGGCGTACGACTATGTCGGCAATCGCGGCTTTCGAAGTGACGGTCAGCCGTTCGCGTTCCCCTCGATCGACACGATCGCCGCTGAGCTGGACGACTTCGCACGCTGCATCACGACCGGGGCGGCAAGCCGTGTTCCAGGCGAGGAAGGGCTTCGGGACGTTCGGATTCTCCTTGCGACGCTCGAGGCGGCGCGTACGCGTCGTGTGATCGCGTTAGGGTAGGCGCGCGACGCGCCCCCGCGGGTGGCGTGTCGCCCCTATCAGCGCGGCCACGACGGTCGCATGTTGGTGCAGCTCGCAGCGCACGCCGTTCGCTCTCCCCCGACCGGAGTACCTTGTGAACCGCCCCCCTCTCCCGCGTCGTGAGTTCGTCCGCCGTTCTGCCACCGCCCTCGGCGCGCTCTCGGCGTCGAGCATTCCGGTTGGTGCACCGGGTGTGCTGGAGGCGGGCGCTCCCGCGGAGTCGGCACCGTCAGGCGCAACGCCGGCGCCGTATACAGGCGTCTACGAGGGGGCTCGGCTCAATCGCGTCGCCTTTCCGATGGGAGGGATCGGGGCGGGGATGATCTGCCTCGAAGGGACGGGTGCGCTCTCGCAGGTGTCGATCCGAAATTCGCCCGACGTCTTCAACGCGCCATGCGCCTTCGCTGCCATTGCCGTGAAGGGCGCTACTCCGTTAGCGCGCGTGCTGGAAGGGCAGGTCCCCGGATGGAAGCTCTTCGGGATGCGCGACGCGGCGACCGGTGTTCCCGGGAGCTCCTACGGCCTCCCGCGCTACCAGCGCGCATCCTTCGCGACACGGTTCCCGTTCGGAACGGTGTCTCTCTCCGACGACGCGATGCCGCTCGCCGTACGCATTACCGGCTGGAGTCCGTTTGTCCCGGGAGATGCGGACAACTCGTCGCTCCCCGTCGCCGCGCTGGAGTACGAGTTCACGAACTCGTCGTCGGGGGCAGTCGAGGCGGTGTTCTCCTTCAACACGAAGAACTTTCTCCCGCTCGACAACGGCGACCAGCACGCCGTGCGTGCGGCGACGAACGGCTTCTCGCTCTGGTCGGCAGGGAAGGCGGACGAACCGTGGAAGGAGGCGTGGTTCTCCGCCACGTCGCCCGACGCCGGAGCGCTCGTGAACCACGCCTGGTTCCGCGGCGGGTGGTGGGACCCGCTGACCATGGCATGGAAGGATGTCGCGTCGGCGAGCGCGATCGCCCGACCGCCAATAGCGTCCGGCGACCCGTCGCCAGGTGCAACGCTGTTCGTACCGCTGAGCCTTGCGCCAGGAGCCAAGCGCACGGTCGTGGTGCAGCTGGCGTGGTACGCGCCGCGCACGCGACTCCGCCGGGGGACCGATCCCGGACAGGCGACGTCGGCGCAAGCGGCGGACGCGGCGTCGCTCCCGTCATACCAACCGTGGTATGCCGGGCGCTTCCCGTCGATCGACGCCGTCAACGCGTACTGGGATGGCAACTACGCCGAGCTTCGCGCCCGCAGCGACCGATTTGCCACCTCGTTCTATGACACCACGCTCCCGCCCGAGGTGGTCGACGCCGTCGCCGCAAACCTGGCGATCCTCAAGTCGCCGACGATCCTGCGACAGGTCGACGGGCGGATGTGGGCGTGGGAAGGGTGCGAGGATACGGTGGGGTGCTGCTCGGGGACGTGCACGCACGTCTGGAACTATGCGCAGGCGGTGGCGCATCTCTTTCCTTCGTTGGAGCGAACGCTGCGCGAGACGGAGTTCGGTCCCTCGCAGGATGAGCGTGGGCATCAGGCTTTTCGTACGGCACTCCCGATTCGCCCGCAGGTGCACGATTTCCACGCCGCGAGCGACGGCCAGCTCGGCGGCATCATGAAGGTCTATCGCGACTGGCGCATCAGCGGCGATACGGCATGGCTTCGTCGCATCTGGCCCGCCGTCAAGGCGTCGCTCGACTACTGCATCGAGACGTGGGATCCCGGACACAAGGGATGGTGCGAGGAGCCGCACCACAACACCTACGACATCGAATTCTGGGGACCGGACGGGATGATCACCTCGTTCTACCTTGGTGCGCTGCAGGCGGCGGTCGCGATGGGGAAGGCGGTGGGAGCCGACACCGCGGCGTATGCGTCGCTCCTCTCGAAGGGGACGCGCCTCGCCGAGGCGGAACTGTTCGATGGTGAGTACTTCATCCAAAAGGTGGAATGGAAGACGCTGCGCGCGAGCCAGCGCGCCGACCAGGACAAGCTGCTCGGCCTGGCCGACTACTCCCCCGAGGCGCGCGAGCTCCTCGAACGCGAAGGGCCCAAGTACCAGTACGGTCGCGGATGCCTTTCCGACGGCGTGCTGGGGAGTTGGATGGCGCTCGCCTGCGGTGTCGGACAGGTGCTCGACGCCTCGAAGGTCGCGAGCCATCTCACGAGCGTCTATCGCTACAACCTCAAGCACGATCTCTCGCGCTATCCCAATCCGCAGCGACCGAGCTATGCCAACGGCGCCGAAGGTGGGCTTCTCCTGTGCACCTGGCCAAAAGGCGGCGAGCTGTCGCTCCCGTTCGTCTACTCCAACGAAGTGTGGACGGGCATCGAGTATCAGGTGGCGTCGCACCTCATGCTGATGGGGCACGTCGACGAGGGACTCGACGTCGTCCGTACCTGCCGCGATCGCTACGACGGTCGCGTGCGCAACCCGTTCGACGAGTACGAGTGCGGACACTGGTACGCGCGCGCTCTCTCCTCGTACGCGCTCCTGCAGGGGCTGAGCGGAGCGCGCTATGATGCGGTAGAGAAGGTCCTGTATCTCACGCCATCGATCCGTGGCGACTTCCGCGCCTTCCTCTCCACCGCGACCGGCTACGGAACGGTAGGCGTGCGAAACGGGAGGGCGTTCTGCGATGTGGCGTCCGGGACCATCGAGATTCGCGAGACACGCTTCGTTCCGCGCGACTGACGCGGCATGTCATCGGCACCCGTGGGCGGCTAATCCACGACGATCCGGTGCGTAGGCTGAGGTCGCCCCGGTGCGAAGGCACCGAGCCGCTCGATCGTGAGCGACCGCCCTTCGTTCCAGTACGGGAGTGCGAGCATCGTTTGCACGTCGTGCTCGAGCAGTTCGGGTGCCGACTCTGCGCGCAGGTTGAGCAGGATCGTCCCCGCGCGCGCTGGCCGGTCCAACGTCAGGGAGAATTCCGGGGCGCTTCCCTCGCGCGCGACGTGCACCGCCGCGATGCGACCCCCCGTTGCTGCATCGGGAGTGAACGAGATCTTGAGATGGGCGATCCGCGCGCCGCGCACGAGAAGGCGCGACTGCAACGCGAGCGCGAGTTCCATGAGCAACCCGTTGGCGTCGAAGTCGTCGTTCGATGCACTCCGCAGAGAAGCGTTGAGCCAGCCCAGCCGCGCCTCTCCAGCGGCATAGCGGTCGTAGTCGATGTCGAGGGACGTCGACGTTGACGCCCTCCCGAACAGGAGCCGGTCGAGCCACTCCCGCATGTGCAGCCCGTCGCGCGCGGATACCGCCAGCACTTCGGCGCGAGGATAGCGGTCGGCGATCGCATTCCCCACATCGTTCACCACACTGTCGCTCAGCGCGTCGCACTTGCTGAGGACGATCAGTTCGCTCTCCTCGAGCTGCTTGCGAAAGACGTACGACACATCGTCGTCGAGCGGTACGCCGCCGTCGAGTCCCAGCACAGTGCGCGCTCGCATGGGATCGACCACGACGCTCAGCGGCCCAACCGAGAATCGCTCCCCGTACAGCTGGCGCATCGGGGCAGTGACCGTTGCGACGAGATCGGTGCAGCTCCCGACCGCCTCGGCGAGGAAGAGGTCCGGCGCCACGTCACTCGTCAGGCTCGCCGCGGCGTCCAGGAGTGCGTCAAAGCGACAACAGAAGCACCCGCCGGTCACTTCGCGCGTCTCGAGACCGCAGCGCCGCATGACTTGTGTGTCGACCAGGTCGTCGCCCTGATCGTTGGTGACGACCCCCACGCGTATCCCCATGTCCAGCGCCAACGTCGCGAGATGCCGCATCGCGGTTGTCTTGCCCGCGCCCAGGAAGCCGCCGAGGATCACGAAGTGGGGAGTGGGGGCCGGCATCGTCGACGGAATGCTCGTTAGGGGGCGTGACGTGGAGGCGCGATCACTGGGCGCACCGCCACGGAGAATCGATGCCTTGCCCGACGCTACTCTATCCCTCGCGACGTCGCTTCGCGAGTCGCTATGCCGTTCCTCGGGTGCTCGACCGGTTGGTGGGTAACCGCTCGATGCCCGCACGATCCACGCGCTCCAGCGCGTCGAGGATGCGCGTTCCCGCGATCTCGAGCTGAGGCGCAATCTCGGCGAGCGGAGCGAGCACGAACGCGCGGTTGAACAGTTGGGGGTGGGGGAGCGTGAGCCTGTCATCCGAGAGCGTCACCGAATCGTACGCCAGCACGTCGATGTCGATGGTGCGCGGCCCCCATCGCTCGCCGCGCACTCGCCCGAAGCGCTGCTCGACCTGCAAGCAGCGCGACAGGAGCGCGTGCGGCGTGAGCGTGGTATGAACGAGCGCGCAGGCATTGATGAAGGCAGGTTGGTCCTCGTTCCCCCACGCCGGCGTGCGATAGTCGGACGAACGACGTGTCACGAATAGCGATGTATCCTCGAGCGCGGCGAGCGCCCCCCGAATCGTCTCGCGCACGTCGCCGATGTTCCCCCCGAACGCGAGGTATGCGTCCACTTCACTGCGACGCCGCCGAGTGGCGACATCGCCCTGCATCACGGAATCTGCGCGTCGAGCGGCGCGCGGTGACGCTCGATCTCGACCGACACCCCGTCGATGATCGCGGGAATGGCTGCCGAAGGTTTGTCTACACGCACCACGATCGAGCCGATGCGTGGCAGGCGATCGAGCAGTGCGCTGGCAATCGACTCCGCCAGCGCCTCGAGCAACTGGAAGCGCTGCGACGTGGCGACTTCGGTCGCGATCTCGCACATCGTGACGTAGGAGACCGTATCGTCGTACCGATCGCTGCGCCCGGCGACGCTGGCGTCGACACGAGCGTCGAGCCAGAGATAGAAGCGCTGTCCGAGCGATGCTTCGGCGTCGTACACGCCGTGGTAGGCGTAGACGGCGAGGTTGCGAACGAGGATGCGATCCGTCATGGCAGCGAGGTGGATGATGGATGTGCCGCCGCATTCCGCATCGCCTCGGCGATGGCGTCGGCGACGCGTACGCCCTCCACGTGCGCCTGCACATCGTGTACGCGGACGATCTGCGCCCCTTCGAGGACGGCGGCCACGTTCGACGCGATGGTGCCGTACAGGCGCGCGGCAGGGTCGTGCGTCGTGCCCGTGAGGTGGCCGATGAAGCTCTTGCGCGACGTCCCGATCACGATGGGAAAGCCGAGCGCGCGCAGTGCGCCAAGTCCCGCGATCGCGTCGAGATTCTGGGTGATCGTCTTGCCGAAGCCGATACCCGGGTCCACGAGGATCGACGAGTCGGGGATTCCCGCGGCGCGCGCGATGCCGAGCGAGCGGTCGAACCATCGGAGCATGTCGTCGACGATACGAACGCTCGCATCGATCGATTCGCGGTTATGCATGATGATCACTGGCACTCCCCGCGCTGCCACGACCTGCGCCATGTCTGGATCGCGCTGCAATCCCCACACGTCGTTGACCATCCGCGCACCGGCGGCGATCGCACGTTCTGCGGTACGTGCCTTGTAGGTGTCGATCGAGACCGGAATCGTGTGCCCTGCCGCCACGCGCTCGATGACCGGAACGACGCGTGCGATTTCCTCGTCGGCGTCGAGCGGCGTCGCGCCGGGGCGCGTCGATTCTCCCCCGATGTCGATGATGTCCGCCCCCTCGCGCACCATCGCCGCGGCGCGTGCCGTGGCCGCCTTGAGCGCGTCGAAGCGCCCTCCGTCCGAAAACGAGTCGGGCGTCGCGTTGAGGATCCCCATCACCAGCGTGCGCTGGCGCAGGGAGGGGAGGAGGGCATCGATCGACGGTATCACTGCATCACTCCGGGCTGCAACAGATGTCTGCACCCTGCCTTCGACGAGAGATCATCTCACAAATAGTCAGCGGTCGCGCCGGCGCCCAGCGCCGCCCTTCGTTCGCCGACCATGGCTGAGGCGACCCTTCGCACGGTGCATCGAATACCTGGCGGGGTCGACTCCTCCCGCTTCCTCCGCCTACTTTGGGCGAGTGGTCACGCGCCCAATCTACGCAGCGAGCCTTTGTTCATGGACAATCCTCACAAGCCCGGACTCGTCATCTTCACGGGAAACGTCGAGGGGCTGACGCGCTTCTACGCGGGTGTCGCGCTCCTCGAACACGTCGGTGGCGATCGCACGCACGCGATCCTGGAGTCTTCGGCGATGCAGCTCGTGGTGCACGCGATCCGGGGCGACGACAAGGTCCAGATCCCCCCCGTCGCACGCGAAGACGGCTACATCAAGCCGTTCTTCCCCGTGAAGAGTCTCGCCGAAGCGCGCACGCGCGCACTCGAGCTGGGCGGAATGTTGCGACCGGTATCTGCGGAGTGGGAAGCGCGCGGCTTTCGCGCGTGCGATGGCGTAGACCCGGACGGAAACGTCATTCAGTGCAGGGAAGACGTGCCATGAGCGATCGCGAGCAGTCGTTGATTGCGGATGAGGCGGCTTACCTTCGGGCGGCGCTTCTCGTCGGACTCGTCCACGAAGGCGATGTCTCGGCGTGGGCACAGCGCCGTCTTGCGCAACTCGATGCTTCAACGCGATCGGCGATCCAGCTCACCGATCTCCTGCTCTCCGAGGAGGCACTCAGTCCGATGCGGGAGGCGCTGCGCCCGCTCGAGGGGGTTGTCGATCACCCGCGACTCTCGGCGACGCTTCTCGCTGGCATATCCGCCGACGGCGCGCTCGTAACGCGGTCGGTCGCCGACCGGCTGCGGGTGCTTGGGCTCTTGCGACGCGAATTTGTACTCGCGCCCGATCTCACTGCGTCGATCGACGGCTTCATTGAGCGCGCGATGCTCGCCGACGCGACGGTCGGCGTATCGCGCGCGCCCGACTCGGCCGAACTGCAGAGTTGGTTGCGAGCGGTCACTCCACCCTCATTCTTCCGGTTCGAGTTCGACTCGGGTGATGAGGGGGCGGCGTTCGTGGCTGCCGTGAGCCGCAAGCTCGTTCGCGATCGAACGTTGCGCACTCCCGAAACAGCCAGCGGTGCGGCGTGGGTGGCTGCCGAAGCCGGGCGCCTCGTCGTTATGCTCTCCGAAGCGAGCTGGCGGCTCACCGTGCGCGAGTTCGCGCCGCTCCCCATCGTCAGCCGCATTCCCGCGCTTTCGCTTCCGGTGCACGCCGTGCTGGCGCTCGATGCGCGAACGACGGATCCGCTCGGAATCGAGGCGGCGGCGGTATTGCTGCCGCGTTGAGCCGATGCGAACGTGCGCTCGAGTCGAAGACCGAGGTGGCGTACGTGTCGACGTCGGAGCGTACAATTGAGCGCACCTCCGGGCTGACGAACGCACACGTTTCCGGCTGACGTCGGCATTGCGGTAGAGCTCGGAGTCGATCCAACGCTCTCGGCAGCGCGCGCGTAGCGATCCATCGGCTCGTCCCGTCGCGATGCGCGGGATGTCGCCTGGGGTCGAGCGCACGACTTGTCACCTCGTCGTGCGTTCCGTGGATGGAAGCCGCCGCATCGCCCCTTGACGTTGCGCAAAATTGTATACAGTTGTGTAAACGTACTTGGCTACAGTTCAGCTCCCCGCACACGGCCGGAGAATGCCCATGACGCACCCCCCGTCGAAGTCACCCGTCCCGTCACCTCGCCGGCGAGCCCTGCGAGGCCTCGCCCTCCTCGCATCACTCGCGCTCGCCGCGCCTCCGGTCATCGCGCAGGATGGCACGATCGCCGGTACCGTCCAGGTCGAACGCGCGCTGCGACCGCTCGCCGGTGCCCAGGTCACCGTCGACGGACAGCCCGGAAAGGAGACCGTCACCGATGCGTCTGGCCGGTTTCGCATCGGTGGTCTGACCGGCAGCACCGTCACGATCAACGTGCGCGCACTCGGATTCCGTCCCGTCAGCCAGAGCGTCGCCGTCGGCGCGACCAACCTTCGCATCCTGCTCGCCGAACGCGCGATCGAACTCAACCAGGTCGTGGTCACCGGCACGGCGGGGGGCGAGCAGCTGCGTTCGCTCGGAACGTCGGTCGCCAAGGTCTCCGTCGCCGACGTCGCGGCACAAACGGCCGTCCCCTCGATGGACGCCCTCCTCAACGGTCGTACCCCGGGCGTCGTCGTCCTGCCCGGCACCGGCCAGATCGGCTCTGGCGCGAACATCCGCATTCGCGGGATTGGCACGTTCTCGCTCTCGAGCCAGCCGCTCGTCTACGTCGACGGCATCCGGGTCAACAACGCGACCGGGAGCGGACTCTCGGTGCAGGCCTTCGGCTCGGGCGTCATCTCGCGCCTCAACGACTTCGATCCGAGCGAAATCGAGAGCATCGAGGTGCTCAAGGGACCGGCGGCGGCGACGCTCTACGGCACCGAGGCCGCTCGCGGCGTGATCAACATCATCACCAAGAAGGGCGCGGCCGGCGGCACCAAGTACGCCTTCCAGGTGCAAGGCGGCAACAACTGGTTCGCCAACTCCGAAAAGCGCATCCCCACCAACTACTGCATCCTCCTCTCCGCGACGGAGTGCACCAATTCCAATGCGACGGCGGGCGACCTCCTTGCCTTCAACGCAGCGCAGCAGGAGATCGATCGCGGCAAGCCGCTGTTCCGCAACGGCGACATCCGAAACTACGCGGCAAACGTGAGCGGCGGCACGGCGCTCTTCCGTTTCTTCGCCAGCGGCGAAATGCAGAACGCCGAGGGCGCAGAGCGATTCAACAGCCGTCGCCAGACGAGCGTGCGCACGAACCTCAACATCACGCCCAACTCCAAGGTCGACATCGCGACCAGCATGGGCTACATCAACAGTCGCACGCGCCTCTCCTGCGAAGGGGGGTGCGGCGGGATCATGTGGGAGTCGATGTACTCCAATCCGGCCAACCTCCCGCAGTTCTGCGGCGGCGACGTCGGCTGCACCTACGTGCGCGGCTTCCAGAGCACGCCCCCCGAGGCCTACGATCCCTTCCGCCTGCAACAGGGGCTCAACCGCCTCACCGCGAGCGTGACGCTCCAGTACCGCCCGTTCTCCTGGATGTCGCATCGTGTCGCCGTCGGGACGGACCTCAACTACGAGGACAACCCCGAGGACCTCAAGTACATCACCAACGACACGATCGCCTACTTCTGGGGAGCCAGTGCGCAGGGGTACCGCTACCACAACCAGCACCAGGCCACCTTCAACACGTACGACTACACGGGAAGCCTCAACTTCCAGCCCTTCGCCTCGCTCTCGTCCAAGACGTCGTTAGGCGTGCAGTACTACACCAAGCAGGAACAGTTCATTCAGGGCGAAGGCGACTACTTCCCGGCGCCCGGGTTGCAGACCATCTCCTCGGCCGGTCAAAAGGTCGGACTGCAGGACGGCTGGTCGGGAAACAACACGCTCGGCTACTACGCGCAGGAGCAGGTCGGGTGGAAGGATCGCCTCTACCTCACCGGTGCCGCGCGCGTCGACAACAACAGCTCCTTCGGCAAGGACGTGTCGTGGGTCGTCTACCCCAAGGCGTCGCTCTCCTACGTGGCGAGCGAGGATCCGTGGGTGCGCGCGCACCTGCCGAACGCGATCAATTCCCTGCGACTCCGTGCAGCGTTCGGTGCATCGGGACAGCAGCCGGCGCTCAACACCGCGCTGCAGACGCTGAGCCCGGTCGCCGGACCTAACGGGCAGGGGATCCTCACGCCCAACTCGCTCGGCAACCTGAACCTCAAGCCGGAGCGCGTCGAGGGACTCGAGCTGGGCTTCGAGTCCGGACTGTTCAACGACCGTGTCGGCGTCGACTTCACCTACTACCACGACCGGTCGCGCGACGCGATCCTCGCGCGCGGTGTCGCGCCCAGCAGCGGCTTCGGCTCCAACAACCAGTTCTTCAACGCCGGTCAGATCACCAAGCAGGGGATCGAACTCGGGATCAAGACGCAGATCATCTCCCAGCGCGATTACTCCTGGGACGTGAACTTCACGATCGGGACGCACTCGTCGAAGATCGACCAGCTCAATGGGCGCGACACCACGATCGACAACGGGTCGTACTCGCACCGCATCGGCTACGCCCCCTTCGACTGGTTCTCCTACAAGGTCCTGAGCGCCGACTACGATCCGGCGACGCGCAAGGCGATCAACGCCATGTGCGACAATGGGCAGGGACAACCGATGCCCTGCTTCAATGCGAGCGGCGGAATCCAGGCACCGAAAGTCTACCTCGGCCACTCGATCCCGACGGCCGAAGGCTCGTTCACCAGCACGTTCCGCTTCCTGCGCAACTTCTCGCTCTACGCGATGGCCGACTACGCGACCGGCTATCGTCGACTGGACAACAACCTCCGCATTCGCTGCCAGATCTTCCACACGTGCAAGCAGTACCTGGAGCCCGACAAGGCGGATCCGCGCACGCTCGTGCAGATGCAATCCAACGGCACGTTGCGCGACTTCGTCATCAACGACTCGCGCTTCGTGAAGCTGCGCGAGGTCTCGATTTCGTATGACGCTCCGCCCACCCTCGTGGGGCGCGCCGGCGCCAAGAGCGGCGGGATCACCGTGTCGGCGCGCAACCTCGCGACGTGGACGCCGTACACCGGGCTCGATCCGGAGAGCGAGTTCGTGGCGGGATCGCCGGTCAATGTCGACCAGGCGCACCTCCCCCAACTCGCCGCAGTAGTCGTCACGCTTCGCCTGACCTACTGACGCCTCGACTCCAGACCAACTACCGACTCATGCCTCTCATGACACCCATACAGAGAAGGGCTGGCGTACACACTCCGTCGAGCGCGCGCGCGCGGCGGTGGAGCGCACGGTATGGCGCCGCGATCGTTGCGACCCTGGCGCTGCTCGCCGCCTGCAACTCGAGCGATCTCCTCGACGTCGAGACCCCGGCCAACGTTCCCGTCGACATTCTCGATGATCCGACCAACGCCAACCTGATGGTCAACAGCGCGATCGGAGATTTCGAATGCGCGCTTGGCTCCACGATCGCCGTGGAAGGAATCATCAGCGACGAACTCGCCGACGCGCAGCTCGGTGCCGCGGCGTGGCCGTATGACCGACGGGATGCCAACACCCAGACCAACGGGTCGTACGGCACCAACCCATGCTCCAACAATCAAACACCGGGGATCTACAATCCGCTGTCCACCGCGCGATGGGATGCCGATCACGCGATCAAGAACCTCACGGCCTGGACCGACGCACAGGTCGCTAATCGCGGGACGTTGCTGGCGAAGGCGAATCTGTACGCCGGCTTCTCCTACGCACTCATCGGCATGTCGATGTGCTCGGCGGCGTTCGACCTTGGCCCCGAAGTCCAGCAGAGCGCGATCTTCCCGCTCGCCGAGGCGCGCTTCACGTCGGCGATCGCCGCGGCACAGGGCGCGGGTGCGACCGCTGTCCTCAACGCGGCCTACGTTGGGCGTGCGCGCGTACGACTCTTCCAGGGGAACAAGAACGGCGCGGCGGCCGACGCTGCTCTCGTCCCCTCCGGCTTCGTACTCAACGCGGCAAACGATGCGACCGACAATCGCATCTACAACCGGATCTTCTCGATCACCGCGCAGTCCGGCTTCTACACCGTCGAGAATCTGTCGCGCGACTTGCGCACCGAAAACGGTGAGCTCGATCCGCGATCGGCATCTACGCAGACCAGCACACGTCCTGCCGATGCGCGCTCGGTGATCTACGTCCCGAACAAGTACTCGACGGGTTACGCCGCTCCCACGCGCGTGGCGAGCTATGTCGAGGCGCAGCTCATCCTCGCCGAGGCGCAGGGAGGACAAAACGCGGTGACGATCATCAACGCGCTTCGTGCAGCAGTCGGCCTGCAACCCTACACGGGGGCTACCGATGCTGCCTCGATCCAGACGCTGATCATCAGCGAGCGTCGTCGGGCGCTCTTCGTCGAAGGCTTCCGCAACTACGACATGCAGCGCTTCAACGTCCCGTTCAACCCGGCGGTCGGCGAAGCATTCCCCATCAAGGGGGGGACGTACGGCAACACGAGGTGCCTCCCGCTCCCCGACGTGGAGCGCTTCAACAATCCGAGCATCAACTAACTGAGCGAGCCCCCACGCAGTACTCGCTCGACACCCGGCGGCTCCGGTGCATTCGCACCGGGGCCGTCGTGCATTGTGAAGGCTTAGGGCGAGTGTTGCCGCGACTCGCAACGCGGGAGCGCGGGGCGTCGCCCGCCGGGGAGAACTAGGGTCGGGCTCGGGGCGTCGATCGCGCTACGAAGCTCAAAACCATGAGAGGAAGCGCCACGCCCCATCCGATCCAGCGTGCACGCGTTTCTCCAAGCATCACATGCAGGGAGAGAAACGCCGACGCGATCGTCACGGTGATCATCATGGCCGGCCAGCCGAAGCGAAGAAATGCCGCGAAGCTGATGCGCGTCCCGTCCCGCTCCGCGAGCCCGATCGTCGTGACGTTCGCCGAGGCGCCGACCGCGGTTCCATTCCCGCCAAGGCACGCGCCGAGCGAGAGCGCCCACCAGAGCACTTGCGTGTCGCCGGGGAGCGTGCGCGAGAGCGCAATCACGATCGGGATGCTCACCGCGACGTAGGGAATGTTGTCGATGAACGCGGAGAGGATCGCGCTGACCCAGCAGATGAGGAGCGACGCAAAGAGGAGCGTGCCAGCATCTCCGAGCGAGAGGACACGACGCGCGGCTTCGATCACCCCCTCGAGTCCGTGCGCGATGGTGGCAATGAGCCCGGTCTCGACCGCCGCGCCGACGACGATGAAGAGGAAGAAGAAGAAGGAGAGCGTCGGCCACTCGATCTCATGCTCGATCACGTGCAGGATGCCATGCGTCCGTTCGTCGTGCGTAGGTTGGTGTCGGCGGAGGTACAGCACGTCCTGCACGGTCAGCGCAGCGGCGGCACCGATCAGCGCCGGAACCGCGGGGGGCATTCCGGTCATCGCATGCGTAAGGAATCCCACGAGGATGAACAGACAGATCCCGGCCATCCATCGCAGGAGCAGTGGATCGGTAGGGGAGGGCGGCGTCTGGGCGATGAACGCTCCACCCGGTGGACGTGCCGAGTCGAGCGCCTCGCGGTAGTACCACGCTGAGAACGCCTGCACGGCGACCATCATCACCAGCACCGGGGCGGTGAGCGCTTCGAGGAAGTCGAGAAAGCTCAGATGCGCCCCCGAACCAATCATGATGTTCGGCGGATCGCCGATCAGCGTCGCCGTTCCACCGATATTCGAGGCGATGACCATCGGGAGGAGGATGGCGACGGGGGATAGTCCGAGTCGCGCGCTCATCCCGGTCGCCATGGGCGTCACGAAAATCACGGTCGTGACGTTGTCGAGAAATGCCGACGTCACGGCCGTGAACCAACCGACGAGTCGCTGAACGCGCCGCGGTTCCCCTCGCGCCCGATTCATGATCGTGCCGACGGCCCAGGCAAAGAAGCCCGTCGCCTTGAGCACGGCGACGACCGCCATCATCGAGGCAAGAAGGAGGAGCACGTTCAGGTCGATCGCCGCCCACGCCTGCTCGAACGAAATGAGATGAAACGGCGTGAGGTACGTGATGAACCAGAGGAGGGCCGCGGCGCCAAGCACGATGAGCACACGGTGCGCGGCTTCGCGCGCCAGCAGGACGAAGAGGAGGACAATGACGATCCCCACGATCCCCTGCGACACCGGATCGGTCGTGCTCCGCGCGCCCACCTCGAGCGCGTGCGCCGGCAATGGCGCGAGCGCGAGGAGGAGCGATATCACGAGCCGCGAAACCAGACCGAAAGCGCGCAACACACGCGGGCTGCAGGCGAGAAGAGTGAGCGCGAACCCTCTGGTACCGGCTGGCGCTCCCGGTCGAAGCTACGATGAGAAGTTGCGGTGCGCGGCGTTCGAGCGGGAGGGGGACGCATTGCCCCGCTGCATGCACCGTTCGTCCCCGCCCCCCTTCTGAAGGAACGCCTTGTCGCGATCTTTGCGGCCATGAGCCGCTCGCCGATCTTCATCCTCCTTGCCTTGTCGACGGTCGCCGTCGGCTGCTCGTCGGACTCGCCGGCAGAGCACTATGGCTTCGTGACGCTTCTCGGACGCGACACGGTCGCGGTCGAACGTGTCGCGCGATCATCGCGTCGCCTCGTGGCCGATGGCGTCGATCAATGGCCCCTCGTCCGGCGCCGGCACACCGAGTTCGAACTGGGGGGCGACGGCAAGATCAAACACATGGTGATGGACGTCAGCACGCCGAGCGGGAGCACTCCCGCCGAGCGGTCACGGCGGATCACCGCGGACTATTCGAACGACCGCGTGAAGATCTCCATCCGCGACTCGAGCGGTGTGCGCGACACGAGTTTCGTGATCGGCGACGCGCTCGCCGTTCCGCACGTCTCGATGATGTACAGCGTGATCGAGCTGGAGATCGCCTACGCGCTCGCCCATGCAGCGGTCGGTGCCGACGGCAAGGGCGCCGATGGCACCTTCAGGCAGTACTACCCCGATCGCGACATCGGGCGGAGCTTCGCGCTGCATCGCGGCGTGGTGCATCCCGCCGGCAACGGACGTGTAGAGCTTCGGCACGATTGGCTCTCGGGTACCGGCGACGTCACGGTCGACAGTGCCGGGCGCATGCTGACTTATTCGGGAAAGCGCTCCACCTACCAGGTGCAGGTCACTCGCACCGATTCGTCACTCGACGTGGAGGGGATCGGCAATCGCCTCGCCGAGCGCGAGGCGCAGCGTGGGGCTGCGCAACTGAGCGTCCGCGACACGACACGCGCCACGATTGGCGCAGCGTCTGTGACGGTGGACTACGGCCGTCCACTCGCGCGCGGGCGGCAGCTCCTCGGCAACGTCATCTCGCTCGATCGCGTCTGGCGTACCGGTGCGAACGCGGCGACACAGCTCTCCACCACCGCGCCCCTCTCGATCGGCGGGCTCGACGTCCCCGCCGGTACCTACACGCTCTGGACCGTTCTGCACCAGAACGGCGCGGAACTCATCGTCAACAAGCAGCACGGGCAGTGGGGGACGCAGTACAGCAGGGGCGAAGACCTCGGCACGGTCCCCCTCAAGACGGAGACGGTGGCCGACACGGTCGAGAAGTTCACGATTGCGCTCGATCAGGTCACCCCGCGAAACGGGACGCTCGCGCTGTCGTGGGGGACATTCCGCTGGACGGCGCCGATCGCCGTTCGGTAAGGGACGGGGCGTCGGGAACAGCGGCGCGAGCCCCGCACGTCGCGTCCAGCGTGCGGGAAACGTGAGGAAGTGGTGGCGGCATTCAAACCGTCGCGGCATACATAACTGTCTTATGTATAGCCCGCGCCGTACGATGCCCAACCTCAGCCCTTCCGACCGTGTCCGACGCTCCGATCCGACTCCTCAAGGGGACGCTCGACGTCCTCATCCTCCGTACCCTCGGCTGGGGGCCGGCGCACGGGTACGCCATTTCGCGGTGGATCCGCCAGTCGTCGGGTGACGACCTGCAGATCGAGGAAGGGGCGCTCTATCCGGCGCTGCGCCGCCTCGAGGAGCGCGGATGGGTAACGTCGCGATGGGAGACGGCGGACTCGGGACGTGAAGCGCGAGTCTACGAGCTCACGGCGACCGGGCGGAACGCGATGCGGAGCGAGGTGGCCGCGTGGCAGCGCTACGTGGCAGTCTTCGCACGCGTCCTCGACGCGCGCCCGCGGGGGTCCATCGCATGAGACGCGACGAGGACGACCTGCCGATGTCGCGCATTCCTCCGGTAGACGAGGACGTGCGCCGCGAACTCTCGTTCCATATCGATGCGCGCGCGGCGGAACTCGAAGCGCGTGGGATGCCGCCCGAACAGGCTCGGGCCGCAGCGCGCAGCTTCTTCGGCGACCAGGCTGCCGTCGAGGCGGAGTGCCGCGCGATCGAAACGCGAAGGCGGGCCAGCCGCAAGCGTGCCCGCAAGTGGGACGACTTTCGGCAGGATGTGCGGCTCGGGGCACGCCTCCTGCGCCGGTCGCCGGGCTACACGCTCGCAGCGATCGTCACGCTGGCGTTGGGGATCGGCGCCAACACGGCAGTCTTTTCGCTGGTCGATCGCGTGCTGTTGCGTCCCCTCTCATTCCAGAATGCCGATCGCCTCGTGACGATGTTCGAGCGGCACGAGACGGGGTGGGGAGGCTTTGCCTACGCGACGTACCTCGAATTGCGCGAGAACGCGCACTCGTTCGACGCGATCGCGCAGTACGGATCGGCAAACACGACGTTCGTCGGAAGAGATCGCGGGATGACGGTGAGCACGGGATGGATCTCGCGCGACTTCTTCAAGGCGTTCCCGCTTCGCCCGGTGATCGGGCGTCTTCCGCTCCCCGAGGAGTACGTGCTGGGAGCGGCGCCGGTGGCGGTGGTCAGCCATGCATTCTGGCGCGACGAGTTGGGTGCGCCCGCCTCGCTCGACTCGGTGCGACTACGCGGCGACAAGGAGCTGCACGTCGTTGGGGTGCTCCCGCCCTCGTTCGACTTCCCGGTGGGGACGCAGGTGTGGGAGCCGATGGAGCTGGACGAGCAGGCAAAGAGCCATACCGCGCACAACTGGGAGACGATCGGCCTCCTCGGGCGCGGCGTGACGCCGCTCGCTGCGCAGCGCGAGCTCGACGAGCTCCTTGATCGCATGAACACGCAGTATTACCCGGATTTCGACGCGGTCGGCGCGACGGTCACGCCGCTCCAGGACGCGATGACCGCCTCGTCGCGCGCGCCACTGTACCTGCTCCTGGCGGCGTCGGCAATCCTCTTGTTGACCGCGTGCACCAACCTGGCGAGTGCGAGCCTCGCACGCGGGACGGCGCGCGGGACCGAGCTCGCGGTCCGGTCGGCACTCGGCGCGACGCGGGGGCGCCTGGTGCGCCAGCTCCTCACGGAGGCGGTGATCCTTTCGCTGCTGGGGTGCGCCGCCGGAGTCGCGCTTGCAGCGCTGACGCTCAAGGTGCTCGCGCCCCTGGCGCCGCCGGCGTTGCACGTGACGGACGTGGCGATCGACGGGCGTGTACTCGTCTTTGCGGCAGGGGTGGCGATCGTCACCGCGCTGGTCTTCGGGCTCCTCCCGGCGATGCGCCTCTCCGACGCCGGATCGCGCGTGGTGATTCGAGGTGGCACGCGCGGTACCGCGGAGGGAGGGCGACTCCGCATCTGGAACGTGCTCGTGTCGGCTGAAGTGGCGATGGCGGTGGTCCTCCTCTCAGGATCGGCGCTCCTGCTGCGCTCCTTTGCTCTCGTCC
>CAZWVG010000026.1:0-37154 GCA_964637355.1 uncultured Gemmatimonadaceae bacterium | reverse complement strand
GGCGGCGCACCCCGCCAGCTGCACGCGGAGGCGGGCGAGGTCGCGCCCGGAGGGGGCGTAGCGCTGCGCCAGCTGCAACGCCTCGAGGGCAGCGTCGTGCGCGAAGACCGACGCCGAACGCTCGGCGGCGAGGCGCGCGTAACGGAAGGCTTCGGGGTCGAGCCCGGCGGCGTGATAGTGGCCGGCGATCTCGCCGACGGCCGACGGGGCACGCAGCTCGAGGAGGCGCGCGGTGATCTCGTGCAGCCGCTGCCGCTGGCGCTCGGGGATGTCGCGCAGCACCGCCTCGGCGAGGAGGGCGTGCGTGAAGGCGTATTCGCCCTCGCGCACGAGCGAGACGACGGTCCCCGCCTCTCCCTCATCGAGCGCCGCAGTGACCTGCGAATGCGGAACGTTGGCGGTCGCCAGCAGCAACTCGACGGAGAACGGGGAGCCGAGGACCGCGGCGGTGGCGAGAATCGAGCGCGCGCCGGGGGAGAGGCGGTGCAGCCGTCGCTCGAGGACGAAGGCGACGCCCGGAGGGAGCGCCGATCCCGGGAGCGGGCGCCACTCCCAGCGGGTGCCGCCGTACCAGATCCCGCCTGCATCGGCGAGCGCGTGGAGCACCTGCACGACGTGCAGGGGAATCCCCTCGGTGTAGCCGTGGAGGACGCGCGGGAATTCGTCACCGGGGTCGGCGTCGCGAAAGACGACCTGCGTCCAGCGGCGCAGCTCCTCGACGGTAAAGCGGCGGAGCGCGAGGTGCGTCGTGCGCGTGTGCTGCATGAGGCGACGGCGCCAATCGGCGGCAGCGCGCGCTTCGTCGGGACGCGAGGTGAGGACGATGAAGAGGCGCTCGGTATCGAGCGCGGCGACGAGTGACGCGAGCACTCCCCAGCTGGCCGGATCGGCCCACTGCACATCCTCGAAGACGAGGACGAGGAGGCGCTCGCGCGCCACGCGGCGGATCGCACGGACGATCTCTTCCTGCAGGAGCGACGGGGTGAGCGCCCAGTCGTCGCCGTCGGCCGGAGCGGGAAGCCCGGGGATGAGCTGCGGGAGCGCGCGCCAGGCATCGACCGCGATGCGCCCGTCGGCGTGCAAGCGCGTGAGGACTTCGGTCCACGGTGCGTAGGGGGACGTCTGGTCGCCGTCGAGGCACTGCGCCGTGACCAACGATCCGGTGCGCAACCGGATCTCGGGCTCGAGGTGGCGCACGAGCGCCGTCTTCCCGATTCCTTCCTCGCCGTCGACGAAGACGAGTCGCGAGTCGGCGCGGTTGGCCAGGTCGAGGAGCCCGACGATGGTGCGCAACTCTTCCTCGCGCGCGACGAAGGCCCCAAAGTCGAGTTGCGTACGGGCCGCGGTGGCGTCGCCGTGGTCGGCGACGACGACGCGGTCGCGTCCATCGCGCTTGGCGCGGTAGAGCGCACGGTCGGCAGCTGCAACGAGCACCTCGACCGACTCGCCGTCGACCGGGGCGCAGGCGAGGGCGATCGAGACGGAGATGGAGAGTTCCTGTCCCGGCGCGTCGCGCCGCGCACAGCGCAACTGCGCGCAGCTGTCGCGCAACCGCTCGGCGATCTCCAGTGCGAGCTGCGGCGTGGTGCCGGGCAGGAGGACGAGGAATTCGTCACCGCCGCGGCGCCCGATGAGGTCACCGGTGCGCAATCCGCGCTGCAGCACCTTGGCGATCGCCCAGAGCAGGTCGTCGCCTTGCAGCCGCCCGTACGCCGCATTCACCCGCGTGAAGTGATCGACGTCGAGCAGGAGCAACGCGACCGGTTGGTCGGCGCCACGCCGCGCGGCAAGGAGGCGTGAGGCGCGCTGCCACCACGAGGCGCGATCGGCGACCGAGGTGAGCGCGTCGTCGAGGATGGGAGGCTCGCGCGATTCGTTGCGCGGCGGCATCGACGCGGGAGAGGTGACGCCGGGGATCGCGATCCCCTCGCGCACCACTTCCTCGAAGACCTTGAAGACCGCGGGATCGAACTGTCGCCCCACGTCGCGGCGCATGACTTCGAGCGCTTCGTCGTGCGGGAGCGCGACCTTGAACGAGCGGCGCGAGACGAGCGCGTCGTAGACGTCGGCGACGGTGAAGATGCGCGCGGCGAGCGGAATCTCCTCGCCGGCGAGGCCGTGCGGATATCCCGAGCCGTCCCAGCATTCGTGGTGCGACTCGACGATCGGGCGCACTTCCCACGGGAGGTCGAGCTCGCGCAGCATCTCGGCGCCGGCGACCGGGTGCCGCTTCACCAGCGCCCACTCCTCGGGCGAGAGGCGTCCCGACTTGTTCAGGATCGTTGGGGGAACCTCGAGCTTGCCGATGTCGTGCAGGTACGCGCCGACGCGATACCAGCGCAGCGCCGGTTGTTCGACCCCCATGCGACGGGCGATCTCGCAGGTCAGGTCGGCGACGCGATCGCAGTGGCCGGTCGTGGCGTGGTCCTTCCCCTCGATGCGTTGCGCCATGCGCCGCACGACGTCGACGAAGCCGTCATCGATGCGCCGCATGCGTCGTGCGGCATCGCCCTCCACGCCGCGCACGCGGAGCTGGGCGAGGGCGCGATAGGCGCGATTGAGCGCCTGCATGGCGGGGGCGTGCCGATCGCCGCGCGCGAGCAAGTCGGCGAGCTCGCGCGCGCTCTCGGCGACGAGGAGCACATCCTCGGTCTCGTCGGCGAGACGCGCGGCCTGCTCGAGATGCCGTTCGGCACGGGGGAGGTCACCGAGTTCGCGCGCGACGATGCCGGCGACGAGGAGTGCACGGGCGACGAGCGTGCGATCCTCGGCGCGGCGCGCGAAGTCGAGTGCGCGGTCGGCGGCGGCGTGCGCACGTTCGATGTTGGCGCGGTCGAGCGCCATGTCGGCGCGCCCGAGTTCGATCGTTGCCAGCAGGCGATGGTCGCCGATGGTGCCCGCGGCGCCGGCCGCGTCGGCGAAGGCCTGCTCGGCGGCATTCCATCGTTTGAGGTCGGCCAGGCAACCGGCGAGGCGCGTGGCGGTGGCGGCGATCCCCGCATCGTCGCCCGTCGAGCGGTACCCTTGCAGCGCCCCCTCGTAGAGTGTGACGGCGTCGCCGAGTTGGCCATCGAGGATGGCGAGGTCGGCGAGGCGCGCCGACGCGGTAGCCACGAGGTGCGGGCGCCCGAGGGTGGTGGCGCGACGCGCAACATCGGAGAAGTCGGCGCGTGCAGCTGCCGGATCTCCTTCCATCCACCTGATGCAGCCGCGCAGCTCGAGGGCCTGCGCCGTGGCCGCGTCCATCCCGTCTTCGGCAGGGAGCGCGAAGACCGCCTCGACACAATCGAGCGCCGCCCCAGCGTTGCGCGACGCGAGGTGGGTGCGCCCTGCACCGAGGAGGAGCTCGGCGATTCCCCACGCCGGCGTGTCGCTGGTGAGCGAGTGCAGCCCACGCTCGTACAAGTCGCGCGCCTCTTGCACCTGCCCGCGCGCCTCGGCGAGGCGCCCCTGTTCAAGGAGCGCCCCGAGCCAGGTCGGAGCGGGTGCAGGGGAGGTCATCGACGAGGGTTTGGCGGGGATGAAACAAGAATACAGGTCATCTCACAAATAGTCGCCGGACGCGCTGCCGCCCAGCGTCGGCCGCAGGGCGTCGACTCTTTGTGAGATGACCTCAATAAAGACGAGTGAAGGGACGACGCGTTGCGGGTCATCACGCGTTGCACGGTGCCGATGCACGACAGTGCGAAATCGAACACAATCGCTGTGTTGACATCGCATTGATTGCATGGGATGCTATGCGCGTGCCGCGCTCGAAATTCGCCCGGTGACCTCCGTCGTCGCGCGATCGAACCAACTGCGGTGTCCTTACAGGCGATCGCCTCCCCCCCCACCGCACCGCAGGCGCGCACACGTTCTCCCCTCTCCACGGAGGTCGTGATGCATCACAGTCGTCGAACGTCAGGATGGAGGATCAGTACTCGAGCGGTTACAGCCGCACTGCTGTTCGTGCTTGGACCTGCGGGGCTTGCAGCTCAGCAGGGAACTGGGACGATCCGCGGCAAAGTGACCAACGCAGCATCGAACACCCCGCTTGGTAACGCGCAGGTCTTCGTCGCGGGAACCTCGCTCGGCGGCATGAGCACCGCCGACGGTTCGTTCTCGATCGTGGCGGTGCCTGCGGGTGCGCGTGTCGTGCGCGTGCGACTGCTGGGATACCAGCCGACCGAGAAGAACGTCACGGTGACCGACGGCGGCACGGTGACGGTGGACTTCGCCCTCACGCAGAGCGCCATCTCCCTCGACGAAGTCGTCGTCACCGGGACCGGTGGCTCGGCGCGCAAGCGCGAGGTGGGCAACTCGATCGCGCAGGTGAAGGTGAGCGACATCCCTGAAGTACCGAGCACCGTGTCGAGCATGCTGACGGGGCGGCTCGCCGGCGTCAACGTGACGACCGGTACCGGGAACTCGGGGGGCGGTTCCAGCATCCGCCTCCGCGGCACCACCTCGGTCGCGCTCACCAACCAGCCGCTGATCTTCATCGACGGGGTGCGCACGCGCAGCGACGAGTATCCGCGCAACGTGCCGTTCACCGGCTCCACGCAGCGCGGCGCCAACGTCAACGGGAGCCCGCTCAACGACATCAATCCCGACGACATCGAGCGCATCGAGATCGTGAAGGGTGCTGCCGCTGCAACGCTCTATGGCACCGACGCGGCCGCCGGCGTGATCCAGATCTTCACCAAGCGCGGTGCAGCTGGCGCGGCCAGGTGGAATGTGCAGCTCAACACCGGCATCAGCAGCCTGCAGAAGTTCGGGACCGACAGCGCCCCGCTCCTCTTCATGGAGCCCTACCTCCGCAACAGCAGCCCGGGACGGTTCGGGCCCGACAACTACGCCGCGCGCTACGGGACGGCGGTGCAGGTCTCCGGCGGTCAGGGCGACAACCTGCGCTACCTCCTCTCGGGGTCGGCCGACAACACCGACGGCGTCCTGCCGAACGACAAGGATCGCAAGTACCAGCTACGCACGAACCTGGATTTCACCCCGATCAAGAACATCGTGATGAACTTCAGTACGGCGTACACGAACAATCTCGTGAACCAGACGCCGGCCGGAAACAACGCGCAGGGCGTCACGCTCAACGCCTTCCGGCGCGACCGCAACTACTTCTCCAGCGCGAACCCGGACACGGTCAAGCAGGTGCTCCTGCAGCAGCTCGACACGTACATCGATCGCAGCATCACCGGGCTCACGACGACCTGGACGCCCATGGCTCGCTTCTCGAGCCGGTTCACGATCGGCTATGACCGCGCGGCGCTGGAGAACCGCAACCTGCGTCCGTTCGGCTTCCCGGGCGTGCCGCTGGGCTACATCCAGGAGCAACGCTGGAGCAACTCGACGCTCAGCACCGACTGGGTGAACAACCTCGAGTTCAACCTCGGGAGCGACCTGCACATCACCGCGTCGGCGGGAACCCAGTACGTGAATTCGCTGGTGAGCGACGTGGTGGGATTGGCCGAGAACTTCGCGACGCCGTCGGCACCGACGGTGGCGTCGGGCGGGCTCAAGAACGCGGATGAGAACCGCCAGCGCGTGATCACGGGCGGGGCCTTCTCGCAGGCGCTGGTGGGTTACAAGGATCGCTACTTCGTCACCTTCGGCGGACGACTCGACGGCAACAGCGCCTTCGGCAAGGACTTCGGCTTCCAGTTCTATCCCAAGGTCTCGGGGTCGTGGGTCATTTCGGAGGAGAACTTCTGGAAGCCCGTGCTCGGGACGACGAAGCTGCGCGCAGCGTATGGCGCCGCCGGCCGCGCCCCCGGGGCGTTCGCCGCGGTGCGCACGTACGACCAGGTCGGCTGGGGAACGGCGACGGCGGTGCGCCCGAACAACCTCGGCAATCCAGACTTAGGGCCGGAGCGCACGACCGAGCTGGAACTCGGCTTCGACGAGAGCCTCCTCGAAGGGCGCCTGGGCATCGACTTCACGTACTACAAGGCGACGACCACCGACGCACTGTTCAACGTGCGGTCGATCCCGACCAACGGCTTCCTCAACAACACGCTGCGCAACGTCGGCGAGCTGGAGAAGTCGGGGATCGAGACGACGGTAAGCTTCGCGGTGATCGAGCGCCCGAAGTTCGGGCTCAACCTCGGCCTCAACGTCGCGACCAACAAGAGCAAGGTCGTGAGCCTCGGTGGCGCGCCGTCGTTCTCGCTCGGGAACAACGGGTGGGTCGTCGAAGGGAAGCCGGCACCGGTCATCCGCGGGATCGTGATCCGCAACCCGGACGCGGTCGGCGCGGCACCGGACACCGCGTCGAACCACGACTTCGGCCCCGCCAACCCGACCTCGATCATCGGCGGGAGCATCAACCTGCGCACGTGGCGCAACATTACCGTCGCCGTGCGCGGCGAGAAGCAGAGCGGCGCCTACATCCTCGAGAGCGCCTCGTCCAACGCGCTGCAGCGTTCGGTGCTCTGGCCGACGTGCTTCGGGGCCTACCCGAAGATTGCCGCGAACCAGCCGATCTCCGTGCGCGAGACGCTGACCTGCATCCCGGCCAACGTGCGCGCCGACATGTTCATCTATCACGCCGACTTCTTCAAGGTTCGCGACATCACGGTGACCGTGCCGTTAGGCAAGGCGATCCCGGGATCGTCGAGCAGCTCGTTCGTCTTCTCGGCGCAGAACCTGTTTAGGCACAACTATGGAATGCCTTTGTTCGACCCCGAGATGTCGGGGAACGACGGCTTCAACGCCCCGGTGCGCTACATCAACGAGCATATCCCGGCGCCGGCGGTGTTCCTGACCTCACTTCGCATGTCGTTCTGAGGACCACGCCAATGACCATGACGAATTCCTCAGCCATCGCCCGGACCCTGCGCGCCGCCATCACCCTGGCCGGCGCCGCCACCTTTGCCGGGTGCACCCTCGACGCCGTGAACCCCGGCCCCATCCAGGCCGACGCGTTGAACAACGCCGGCGCGCTCTCGGCGCTCGTGAACGGCGCCGGGCGCGACCTCTCCGAAGCACTCAACTGGGTGGGGTACACCGGCGGAGCTGTCGCTCGCGAGATCCAGCCGGCCGGCTCCACCGGTTCGTTCGGCATTACCGTACTGCAGCAGGCGGGCAAGCTCACCGACAGCGACGACGACACCTTCTGGAACCTGTCGCAGCGCGCCCGATGGACCGCCGAAGACGCCGTCACGCGCGGCAAGACGGTGCTCGGCACCGCCGCCTCGAACAACGTGACGCTGGCGACGGCGATGATCTGGGCCGGCCACGCCGACCGCCTCCTCGGTGAGAACTTCTGCGAAGGAGTGATCAACGGCGGTGCGCCAGGGTCGTACACCGTCTACCTCGAGCGCGCCGAGGGCTACTTCACCGAAGCGATCGCCGTCGCGACCGCGGCAAACAACACCAACCTGAAGAATGCCGCGACCGCCGGGCGCGCCTCGGTTCGCCTGCTGCGCAACAACCCGACTGGCGCGGCGGCCGATGCCGCACTGGTCCCCGACGCGCACGTGTACCGCATTCCGTACTACGCCATCAGTCAGGACCAGTACAACCGGATCTACTGGGCGAGCGCCAATTCTCCGTATCGCGCCCACACCGTCTGGAACACGGTCAATGAGGCGTATCGCAAGGCCACGAAGGACTCGCGCGTGCCGTTCGACAGCAGCCTCACGGTGCTGACGGGCGACGCCGCGGTCCCCCTGCCCGGCGGCGGAACGGGGCGTGTGCGCTGGTACTTCCAGACCAAGTATCCGGACCGTACCTCGCCGATCAATCTCTCCAGCGGTTGGGAGATGCGGCTCATCGAAGCCGAGGCGAAGCTCATCGCCGGCACCGACATCGCCGGCGCCATGACCCTCATCAACAAGCACCGCGTTGCGCTGGGGCTCTCGCCGTGGACGGCGACGACGCTTCCCGACGCGTGGACAGCGCTCAAGCGCGAGCGTGGGATCGAGCTCTGGCTCGAAGGGCGACGCCTCGGCGACCTGCGTCGCTGGGATGCCCTCACTCGCCCGGGAACGCTCGATCCGCTCGAGCAACTCTCCGGGCGCGACCTCTGCTTTGCGACGCCGCTGTCCGAGAAGCAGACCAACCCGAACTTCCCGTAACACGCACATCGGTGCGCGATCGACAGCTGTTGCCGCTCGCGCGCCCGCACTACCAGGGCGGCGCCCCTCACCCGGGGGGCGCCGCCTCTTTTCTCCCCGTCGGATCGGTGAAGCGGAGGGGGGGCCGGGACGACACTTGATGGGAAGACGCCGCTCCTCGTTCGCGAGGTAACGCCGGCGTCGGCACCCGTCGCCGGAGCCCCGTCGTCATGCACGTTACACAGCGCACCTGGTCCTCTTCGGATGGGTGGGATTCGCGGGAGCTCTCCGCCGACCCATCGGCGGCGCTCGTTCTCCTCTTCGGTGGGAGCGAGGCGATGCGCAGCTCAGCGGTGCGCGACGAGATCCGCCGCGCCTGGCCTCGCGCGCGCGTCGTCGGATGCACCACCGCTGGCGAGATCGCCGGGGAACGCGTACGCGACGACACGCTGGTCGCGACGGCGCTCGCATTCGAGCACACGACCGTGGCGATCGCCGAAGCGCGCATTGCCGGGCGGGCCGAGAGCCGGGAGGCTGGGATGCGCCTGGCCGCGGCGCTCCCCTCCGACGGCTTGGCGCACGTCCTGGTCTTCTCCGACGGACTCGTGGTGAATGGGAGCGCCCTGGTCGAGGGCATTGTCGCCGCGCTCCCTCCCGGGGTGAAGGTCACGGGAGGGCTTGCCGGCGACGGCTCACGGTTCGCCGAGACGCTGGTCGTTCTCGACGACGAGGGGGTCGCCGGACGGGTGGTGGCGGTGGGATTGGTCGGCGATCGGCTGCGGGTGGGATACGGCTCGCGCGGCGGGTGGGACCCGTTCGGTGTGGAGTGGGAGATCACCCGGTCCGACGACAACGTCCTCTTTGAACTCGATGGGCGGAGCGCGCTCGAGCTCTACGAGACGTACCTCGGCGACCACGCGCGCGAGCTTCCGGCAAGTGCCCTCCGCTTTCCCCTCGCGCTGCGCCGAGGGGATGACGAAGCTGTCGTGCGCACCGTGCTGGGCATCGATCGCGAAGCGGGGAGCATGACCTTCGCCGGTGACATGCCGATGGGGAGCCGCGCGCGCTTCATGCGCGCGAACTACGACCGGCTGGTCGAAGGGGCGGACGACGCGGCGCGCACGGCGAGTGAGGCGGGGGGCGCTCCCCCTTCGACCGTCGCCCTCCTGATCAGCTGCGTGGGGCGAAAGCTGGTGCTGCAGCAGCGCGTTGAAGAGGAGCTCGAGGCGGTGCGCGACGGCGTCGGGCCCGGTACGGTGCTCGCCGGCTTCTACTCGTACGGGGAGATCTCTCCGTTCGCGCCAGGCGCGCCATGCACGTTGCACAACCAGACGATGACCGTCACCACGCTGCGGGAGGAGTGAGCGTGCACAAGTTGCTCGCTCGGCAGTTGCGACGGCACTTCGGCAGTGCGGATGCGGCGCCCGCGGAGTTGGCGGCGTTCCTCGCGACGGTCGACGACGCGTACACGCGCGCCGACGAGGACCGCGCGATGCTCGAGCGTTCGCTCGACCTCTCGTCGACAGACCTGTTCGAGCGCAACCGGCGCGCCGAGGCCAAGAACCTCGGCTTGCTGCGCGCGCATCCCGACCTCGTGCTGCACATCGGTGCGGGGGACATCGTGCTCGACTGCCGCTCTCCCTGGCCGGCGGCGTTGCAGCTCCCGGACCGGGCGTGCATCGGTCACGCGCTGTCCGAGGTACTTGCACCTGACGGAGCGCTCGCCGTGCAGCTGGCGGAGGGGTTGCGCGCAGCCCGGAGTTCAGGGGGGGCGGCTTCGGCCGAGTTCCGCGACCAGTGGAACGGCGAGGCAGAACCGATCGACCTGGAGTTGCGCGTGACTCCGCTCGAACGGGGCGAGGCGCTCGCCATCGTGCGCGACATGCGGGAGATCAGGGCGAAGGAGCAGGAGCTCGAGCGTGCGCGCGACGAAGCGCAGGAGGCGAGCCGCGCGAAGAACGAATTCCTCGCCAACGTGAGCCACGAGATCCGCACGCCGATGAACGCGGTGCTCGGACTCACCCAGCTCCTGCTCGAGGGGGAGCTGCGCCCTCGCGAACGCGATTACGCCAACAGCATGCTCGAGGCGGGGCGTTCGCTCCTCGCGCTGATCAACGACCTGCTCGACATCTCGCGCATCGAGGCGCGCGAGCTGGTGATCGCCCCGATCGAGTTCTCCCTCACGACGACAGTGCACGAGACGTTTCGGCTCTTCGAACCGAAGGCGCGGGCCAAGGAGCTGGCGATGTCGCTCGTCGTCGATCCCGACATCCCGCAGCGCGTCGTTGGAGATCCCGGGCGACTGCGACAGATTCTCATGAGCCTCCTGGGGAACGCGGTGAAGTTCACGCCGCAGGGCGGGATCTCGCTCAAAGTGTCGGTCGGTGAAGGGGACGAAGTCACGTTCAGTGTCAGCGACACCGGGATCGGGATCGCCGAGGATCGCCTCCCGCACATCCTCGAGACGTTCACGCAAGTGGACGCGGCGTCGACACGGCGGCACGGCGGCACCGGGCTGGGGCTCGCGATCAGCCATCATCTCGCGACGCTGATGGGAGGGGGAGTGGAAGCGACGAGCGAGGTGGGGAAGGGGAGCCGTTTCACCTTGCGGATTCCACTCCGCGCCAGCACCCCCGTCGAGGAGAGCGTTTCGTCGACGACAGCGGCGATGGCCGGGCTGCGCGCGCTGGTGGTGAACGACGATCCCGACTCGCAGTCGCGCCTGCGCGGCGACATCGAGTCGTTAGGTGTGCAGGTGGAAGGGGCACAGACGCCGGCGAGCGCGCTGACTGCCCTGCGCAACGCCGCGCGCGCCGACGCCCCATTCGACATCTGCGTGGTCAACGATCGCAGCAGCGACCTGCAGAGTGACGCACTGGCGCGCGTGATCAAGCGCGACCCGATGCTCGAACGGACGGTGCTGGTCATCGTCGTGACGCTGGGGATGCCTGGTGACGCGAAGCGACTCTTCGACGGCGGCTTCACGGCGTACCTCGCACCACCGCTGCATCGCGACGATATCCGCGAGGCGGTCGAGATGGCGTGGCGCGTCGAACGAGTCGAGGGGGCGCGCACTCTCGTCACTCGCCATTCGCTCGCCGAGCGTCGCATGCGCGAGGCGGTCGTCGCCGCCGGCGCGCCCGCGCCCCCGGCCGAACTGGTGACGCGCGTCGGGACGCCGTCGGGGGCGCAGGCCATCCCTCCCGAGAGTGCTAACGCGCCGCGATGCCTGGTGGTCGACGACAACGACGTCAACCGCCACGTGGCGCACCAGATGCTCCGCCGGATGGGGTGTCGCGTGGTGCTGGCGAGCGGTGGCGAAGAAGCGATGCGCCTGGCGGCGGAAGAATCGTTCGACCTGATCCTGATGGACGTGCAGATGCCGGAGGTCGACGGCTTCGCCGCGACGGTGCGCATTCGTCAGCTGCAACGACCGGAGAGTCCCCGCGTCCCGATCATCGCGGTGACGGCAAACGCGATGCGCGGCGATCGCCAGCGCTGCCTGGACGCCGGGATGGACGACTACCTCGCCAAGCCGATCACCCGCGCCGGCCTGTACGAGATCGTCCAGCACTGGACACATCGCGGCACGCCGACGCTCCCCACGCCGGTGGCCACGCCCGCGATCGACGAAGCCGAGGTGCTCGATCTCGCCCAGTTGCGCTCCATCGTAGGGAGCGACAAGGAGCGCATTCAGGAGTTTGTCCAGATGTTCGTCACCCTCACGGCGCCACTGGTCGGCGAGTTCGGCGACGCCGTGCGCGCCGGTGACCTCGAGCGGGTGCGCCGGTCGGCGCACAAGCTGAAGGGCTCGTGCGGGAGCGCCGGAGCGCGCCAGCTCGCGGCGGTGGCCCAACGCGCCGAGCGGGCCGCGCACGACGCCGCCATCCCCGAACTCCCTGCCTTGGCCGACGAACTCGCGCACGCCTTCGCCCGCATCGGGGCGCTGGCCGGCACGATGAGTCCCCACTCCTCGAGTGCGGCATGACGAGTGCCGGTACGCCGCAGGTCGTGGTGATCGTCGATGATGACATCTTCGGTCTTGCCCTCCTCAAGACCCTCGTCGCGTCGGTCGGAAACGTCGAGGTGCTCACCTACAGCGACCCGCGCGAGGCGCTCGACTGGTGCCGCTCGCACGAGATCGACGTCCTCATCACCGATTACGAAATGCCGGAGGTGAGCGGAGTCGAGCTGGTGACGACGCTGCGCGCCGAGGCGCGCACGCGCGACGTTCCGATGATGATGATCACCGCCGTCGAGCACCGCGAGATTCGCTACCGCGCCCTCGAGTGCGGCGCCAACGACTACCTCAACAAGCCGCTCGACGCTCCCGAAGTGCGCGCCCGCGTGCGCAACATGCTCGCAGTCGCGCGGGGGCAGAAGGCGCAGCTCCGTCGCGCCGAGGTCCTGGCGCACGAGGTGCGCGTGGCGACGGCGTCGATCATCGAGCGCGAACGTGAGATCGTGCTGCGCCTGTCGCGCGCGGCGGAGTTTCGCGATCTCGAGACCGGCTCGCACATCACGCGCATCGCCCACTCCACCGTGTCGATCGCGCGCGCACTCGGCTGCCCCGTCGAGGAGCAGGAGCAACTCTTCCTCGCCTCGCCGATGCACGACGTGGGGAAGATCGGGATCCCCGACCAGATCCTCCTCAAGCCCGGGCGCTTCGACGACAGCGAGTTCGCCATCATGCAGCAGCACACGGTGATTGGTCACCGGATCCTCGCCGGAAGCGATTCGCCCCTGTTGCAGCTCGCGGCCGACATCGCACTCACGCACCACGAGCGATTCGACGGCGCCGGCTACCCGCACCACCGCGCCGGCGAGGACATCCCCCTCGCCGGTCGCATCGTCGCCATCGCCGATGTCTTCGACGCGCTCCTCTCTCGCCGCCCATACAAGAAGGCGTGGACCGTCGAAGAGGCACTCGACCTGATTCGCATGGGAGGCGGCCGCCAGTTCGATCCCACCTGCGTCGATGCGTTCCTCGCGGTGGTGCCCGAGATCCTCGAGACGCGCGAACGATTCGAGGAGGGGGACGCGTCGGAGGCAGAACTGAGCCCGCTCCGCCAGCTGGCGACGCAGGGGGAGAAGGGGCGCGACCGAGAGCGACCGCAGGAGCGAGAGCAAGAGCGCGAGCGACAGGGCGCCGCCAGCTGACGCGCCGTCGCGCGACGCGACGAGCGCGCGTTACACTTCGGCATGCGTCTGGTCTCGCTCTGCCCGTCGCTCACCGAACTCCTCCACGACCTTGGCGCCGGCGCCGAAGTCGTCGGGCGCACGCGCTTCTGTGTCCATCCCTCGCCTTGGGTCGACGGGATCGAACGTGTAGGAGGGACGAAGAACCCCAAGATTGCGCGCATCGTAGAACTGGCCCCCGACCTCGTGGTGATGAACGAGGAGGAGAACCGCCGCGAGGATGCCGACGCGTTGCGGCTGGCGGGAGTCCGCGTGCTCAGCTCCCTTCCGCGCACGATCGAGGAGACGGCCCAGATGGTGCGCGAGATCGGCGCGGCAATCGGGCGAGTGGAGGCGGGGGGGCGCATCGCGGGCGACATCATGGCGCGCGCCGCGCGCGTGCGTGAGGCGTCGCGCTCGGCGGCGGAGGTCTCCTACGCCTATCTCATCTGGCGCGCGCCGTGGATGACGATCAACGACGACACCTTCATCAGCACACTTCTCGCGCTCCCGCGCGGGCGCAACGTCTTCGGGAAGAATCCAGTGCGCTACCCGACGATCACGATCGAGGAGCTGCGCGCCGCATCACCCGACGTCGTCTTCCTGTCGAGCGAGCCCTTCCCGTTTGCCGGCGTGCACGCGGCGGAGGTGGCGCAGGAACTCGGGATCGAGGCAGGGCGCGTGGTGCTGTGCGACGGAGAGATGCTGTCGTGGCACGGCTCGCGCACGCCGGCCGGAATCGACTATGCGGAGTCGTTGCTGTCTGCGCAGCGCGCGACGCGTCGCTAACGGCACGCACTCGGCCGAGCGGTGCGAGCGGACCGTCAGGACGCGCGTGCGCAACCGCTCACCCCGACGCGACACGTTCGGCCCCGGGAGCGTGTGCGGCGCTGGCACGCGGCGCGATGCTTCCGCAGAATGACTGCATTGCTCTTCCCCCTCCGGGCGAGGCGATTCCCGATGTCGTACGCTCTCTCGATCCGCCGATACGCGCGCGCCGCCGCCGCTTCCGCGATCGTGCTGGCAGTCGTTTGTCTGTCGGCGCGGGTAGTCAATGCGCAGGACACCGCACCCGGTATGCACATCACCGTGCAGCAGTTGCGCCCGACGATGCACGTCGCGTCGGGGTTCGCCAACGGTAACGTCCTGATCCTCGAAAGCGACACCGGGCTCCTCATCATCGATGCGCAGAGCGTCAAGCGCGTCCCAGAGTTGGACAGCGCCATCCGCGCATTCACCGCTCGCCCCGTGCGCCTGGTGATCAACACGCACTATCACGGCGACCACGTCGAGGGGAACGCGTACTATCGCGCGCGGGGGGCGCAGGTGCTCGCGCACCGCACCGTCCCCATCGAGGCGGAGAAAGACACGGTGATCGCCGACTGGGGAAACTGGCACCGCACCCCGCTCGCGACCGAAGCGCTCCCCACGCGCACCTTCGACGATTCGGTCGCCTTCGACTTCGGGAAGGAACGCGTTGTCGTGCTGCATGCGCCGAACGCGCACACCAATGGCGACGCGATGATCTGGTTCCCGCGCAGCAACGTCCTGCACATCGGCGACATTCTCGAGGTAGGGGCGCCTCCCTTCATCGACCTCTGGTCGGGCGGTTCGCTCGCCGGGATGATCGCGGCCGTCGATCGCGTGATGGCGATGGTCGACGACAATACGTCGATCGTTCCCGGGCACGGCGCCGTCTCCTCGCGCGCCGACCTCGCGAAGTACCGCGTGATGCTGCAGACGGTTGGGGAACGGGTGCGCGCCGCCGCGGCGAAGGGGGAGTCGGCCGACGCCGTGGTCGCCGCGCGACCGGCGCGCGAGTGGGAAGGAGCGATGGGGGGAGAGCGTCGCGCCGGGCAGCTGGTGCGGCTCATCTACGCCGACCAGGCGCGCGCGCGAAGGTAGGCGTGCATCGCCGTGTAGCTCGCGACAACAGCTGCGGGTGACGAACCAAGCAAGAAGGGACGTCAGCGGCGCCGCGACGCCACTCGTGCCGCACCGATGCTCGCGCGATTACCGCCTGAGCAGGTAGCTCAGCTTGACGAAGAAGCCGTCGCGCACCCGCTCCACCTGCCGAAAGCGGAACGCCTCGGGCTCGGTGAGCGAACTCCCGTAGCCAGCGAAGAACACCGTCCCCGGGCTCGGCACATACGACACCAGCCAGTCCATGCGCAGGTCGCGCGTCGCACTGGCGTCGGCGAGCTCGTACACGCCGTCCTTGCGGATCACGATCGGCTGATTGGTCGCCGGATCGCGCAGCGCATCGCGCTGGCGCGAATCGTACTGCCCGACGAGTCGCAGGAATAGCGCACGAGTGAGCTGGTACTCGGCTTTTAGTCTCGGCACGTTGGCCGAGGAGAGGAGCGAGCCGTCGCGCCAGCGGTGGTAGCGGCTGTAGAGGTACGACGTCGTCAGCCGCAACTGCGCCGACGGGCGGAAGTCGATGTCCGCCGAGTAGTCCTGGCGATGCGCAGGGGCCGTCTCGAAGAAGTCGACGTCGCGCCCCACAAACGCCGAGAAGCGTCCCGTCCACAGCCGGTACTGCGGCGTGTTCACGCGGGCGAGGAGGACGTAGGTGGCGGTGCGCGGCGATGGCGCGAAGGCGACGGTGTCGGAGACGGGCTCGTCGCCCGGGCCGACGGTGATCACCCGCGCATAGTCCGCGTATTTCCGCCCGTCGAAGAGCCACGACTCGCGCACCGGCGTCAGGCTCACCACCCACCCGCCGCGAACATTCGTGACCGTCTCGAACTGCAGCTTGGTTTCCTGCACGCTCGCCCCGTTCCAGAAGCGGTCGTAAAGCCAGAGCGCGTCGTATCCCTGCCGAATGAGGAAAGACTCCACGAGCGAGCCGGGTTTCCAGTACCACGAGTAGCGATTGTACGCGCTCGCGCTGACGTAGTCGTTGCGCGGAACGAATCCGGCCGCGGCATCGAAGTCGGGCCCGATTCCGGCGAAGCCATAGCGAATGCCGAACGTGCGTCCGGTGCGGGTAATCGAAGCGTCCCACAGCGGCGCCGTCTTCACGCTCGAGTCACTCGCGACGCGCCGCGCGCTCCCGCCAGCGGTCGCCGTGAACGAGTACGCCTTGGCGAAGACGATGCGCGTGTCGGCGAGCGCGGCGCGCGAAAAACTTCCTCCCTCGGTGCGATCGGTGATGCTGAGCCCCGCGGTCGACGCGGCGAGAAGGTCGCGCCGCACACGGAAGAGATTCACCAGCGGGCGATCCTCGCCCGACGTCGATGCCGTACGAGCGTCGAGCGCCCCCATGTAGGCGAACGTCGTGCGCCCCACGCGCCCGGTCAGCTTGAGCGCCGCATCGGGCTGCACGATGCGGCGCGTGTACATCAGGTTACTCGGCGCGTCGAAGTACTCGCTCCCGTCGAGAAAGAAGGGGCGTCGCTCGGGGAAGAAGAGCGAGAAGCGCGTGTCGCCCGGGACCTGCGCCGCATCGGCTTCGACCTGCGAGAAGTCGGGGCGGACGGTGGCGTTGAGCGTGATGTTGGGGGCGAGGCGCATGCGCACGTTCCCGCCAAGGCATGCATCGGAGCTGTAGTGCCAGCTGTCGCCATCGGGCGCGCCGGCCAGCGACTCGGTGACCTCGGGATTGATCTCGGTCACCACGTCGCGCTCCAACGACGAGAAGCCGGTGAGGGTCCCCGACTGCACGAGGAACGATGCGGCGCCGCGACGCGTGGGCATCCAGGTCTGCTGGTAGCCGGTGTGCTGCACGTAGCGCACCACGTTGAGCGCCCACTTCTGCGCATCGCTCCCCTGGAAGCGGATGCTCTTGAGCGGGATGCGCACCTCGATCTCGTAGCCGTCGTCGAGCACGCGCCCTTGCGACTCGAAGACGAAGTCCGGCGAGAGGTCGATGTTGGCGGGCGGGTTTCCGCCGAACGTCTGCCCGCGCGGCTGCGGCGGGTTGAAGCCCTCGGTACGCACCCCGTCGGACTGCGCGCCGAGCGGGTTCACCCCGAAGACGAAGGCGCGCCGGCGATCGTTGAACGGGTCGAGGACAAACTGGATGTAGTCGTCGCTGTCGATCTTGTCGCGTGCGGCGAGCGTGGCGTGGACCGTCGAGTGCCGCTCGAAGGCACGCACCCCGAAGTACACGTCGCGGCTCGTGTAGAAGACGTAGATCTCGGTTGAGTCGTCGGCCGGGCGATCGTCGATCGGGAGATAGCTCGAGAAGCCGGTGAGGAGCGCTGCCTTGCGCCACGCATCCTCGCGCAACACGCCGTCGATCGCCACGCTGTCGCCCTCGAGCCGCGGAACCGCGGCAGTCGTCTCTCCCTTTCGCCCGTGGTAGGTGCGCTGCTGCGCGGCAACCGGACGCGCGACGCTCAGGAAGGCGCCAAGCGCGCCTAACGTTGCGGTGATCGGGAGGGCGCGCACGCGGCTCATCATCCCTCGGTCTTGGACCAGCGGAAGAAGATCACCGACATCGCCACGAAGGCGATCGTTGCGCCGCCGATGCTCATGAGCGCACCGGCCGCCTGGTGGTCGGCGTGCGATGAGATCCCGGCCACCGGCGGACGCAGCTCGTACCAGCCGTACAGCGGCGTCTCGCTGTACGCCAGGAAACCGGCGAGCCCGAACATCACCGGGGAGAACATCAGTCCCCCGATGAGATAGAGCATGCGGAGCGGCGGGGGAAACTTGGCGCGCACCGGGAGGTCGACCACCACCGGCCACCAGAAGAAGAGCCCAGTGGCGAGCCAGGCGACGTCGATGAACATCGACCCGAGCTGCGACTGCATCAGCGCATCGGCCACGAACGGGAGGTGCGTCACCAGCACCGTGGCGTTGAAGACCAACAGGGCGAAGATGGGCGACGTGACCTGCTTGATGACTTTCGAGCCGGCAACCATCGCCTGCGCCGCCGGCGAGATGCCGCGGAGGAGGAGCGGTGGCGCCACCAGGCCGATGAGGAGGAACTGGAGCATGTGCACGCTCGCCAGATAGCCGGCGCCGAGCGGACCGACGGGCCAGTCGAGCGCCATCCAGAGCACCACGACTCCAAGCACGAACAGCGGGTGTACGGGCGGCGTCGACGCGAGTCCCGCGCGCCGCGCGCCGGCGCGGTTCCACGCCGTCATTCCCACGACGAGAAGAATCAGGAAGAGCCAGACGCCGACGTACGCGGTCCAGGTCCAGGTCCAGGGGAGGTTGAGCGGGCCGGCACTACACCAGAATTGCATGGCGGGCTACTTCATGATCGAGGCGGTCGCCGCGGCGAGGAGGCGTTCGACGTCGCCGTAGGCGACCACGCTGGCCGGGAGAAGGACGTCTCCCGCGCGCCGGAAGCGCAACCGGATGGGAATCGTGGAGCCGATCTCGGGACGGCGCGAGAGGTTCATCAACATCACGTGATTGGCCCCGGGCATGAGGAGCAACGGCTGCCCCGCTCCCACGATCGCGGCGTTGCGCTGCGACATGTGGTCCATCCCTCCGCCGGAGGCGTGCACCGTCTCGTGCAGTTCCGCGTGCTGGGCGATGTCGCTCGAGACGGCGTACAGCGTGTCCTCGGCGCCGGTGTTGCGGAGCACGAGGTAGAGCGCGGCCTCGGTGAGGGTGGCGGGTTGCGGGACGATCGCCGCGGCGATGCGGATGGGAGCACCGGGTGACGATACGCCGCCAGCTGCAGCGCTGGAAGTTGCGGCGCCGGCGGGGGGCGCGACCGGCGTTGCACCTGCCGGAAGCTCGCCGCGGGCCAGCTTGGGAAGGTCGTGCGCCCAGTCTTCCTGCCGGATCCCGAACGGATACTCGAGGCGCGAGAGGCCATCGAGTCCGAAGGCCAGCACCTGCGCCGCGTGCCCCACGTCGTAGTCGGCGGATCCAGCCGGTGCGTCGGACTGCTGGATGGCAGGCATGCGGAGAGCGTAGAGGATGCGGTTCACCTCGTCGACGCTCCCGCGGAGTCCGATGAACGACGGATCGAAGCTCCCGAGCCACTCCTTGAGGCGCGCGGGGGTGTCGCGCACCGGATCGGTTGTCACGAAGACGAAGCGGATCGCGTCGCGCGCCTCGAACGGGAGCTTCTGCATCACCGCTGCGATGTTGGCCACGTGCAGCGGGCAGACGTCGGGGCAGTGCGTGTAGCCGAAGAAGAGGAGCGCGACCTTTCCCTCCGTCGCGCGACGGAAGTCGAACGCCTTGCCGTTGAAGTCGGTCAGCGTGAAGTCGGGCTTCTCGCGGGCGGGGGAGGTGATCACCCCGCGAAAGCCGCTCGCGTCGTTGGTGGCGGTGCGGGCGTCGGCGGTGGTGCTATCGCTCGACTCGCTCCCGCGCGGGGTGCAGGCGGCGAAGATCAATACCCCGCCCAGCGCGAGCGGAGCGAGTACGGCACGAAGGACGGACATCGAGCGGCGCTAGAACTCGCGCCTCTTCATCTCCTTGAAGAGCTTCTGCGTGTCGCTGTCGTTGGCGCGTTCTGGACCGCGCGTCGCTTCCAGCGTGGGGTCGTAGGAGGGGCGAGGCTTCTTGTCGGCCTTCACCGCCTTCGCGGCGTTCTTGCGGGCGAGCGCCTGCAACTGCTTCTCATTCATCCCCGGCTCCTGGCGTCTCGTGGAACGGGCTGCGTCGGGTTGCCGACGCCCCTAATCCTACCGAGCCCGCCCCCCTCGCGGCAGCGGGTCCCGTATCTTCTCGCGATGCCGCAGCGCGCTCCCGTCCCCCGGAACGACTCCTCCTCCCCCTCCGGATCGACCGACCTCCCGTTTGCGATCCGACCGTCGCCGATGCAGGGGCTCGGAGCGTTCGCCACGCGCTACATCCCGCCGGGGGTGCGCCTGATCGAGTATGCGGGAGAGCGCCTGACGCCGGCCCAGGCCGACGCGCGCTACCCCGAGGTCCCGGGCGAGCGGCACCACACCTTTCTCTTCGCCATCGATGACGACGTGGTCGTGGATGCCGCCGTCGATGGGAACGAGGCGCGCTTCATCAACCACTCCTGCGATCCAAACTGCGACGCGGTGATCGACGGCGGGCGCATCTGGATCGAGAGCATTCGCGACATCGTCGCGGGCGAGGAGCTGGCGTACGACTACGCGTACGTGCTCGAGGAGCGGCACACGCCGGCCGCGAAGCGGCGCTTCCCGTGTCACTGCGGGGCGGAGAACTGTCGGGGGACGATTCTGGCGAAGAAGCGGTAGTGGGAGCGACTACCCCAGCAAGACGTGAAAGACCTCGTGCCCCATCGCCGCCAGCGTTGCCGCGTGGTCGTGCCCCACGTGCACGGCTGACAGATCGCGCACCACGTGCGTCGCCCGCGTCAGTCGATCGGCCGGATACGTCGTCGCCACCCCGACGACCTTCGCGCCAGCTGCAAGACCGGCCTCGATCCCCGGGGGTGCATCCTCGAACACCACGCAGTCCGACGCGCTGAGTCCAAGGCCGCGTGCACCCGCGAGATAGCCGTCAGGTGCAGGCTTCCCGTTGGTGATGCGCTCGCTGGCAATGAGCACCCGCGGGATCGGCAGCCCGCAGACGGTGAGCCGCTCGCGCGCCAGCGCATCGCCGCTCGACGTCACGATCGCCCACGAGAGGCCGGGGAGGTGCGACAGCAGCGCGGCCGCCCCCGGGAGCGCGACGACTCCCTCTACATCGGCGCGCTCGGTTTCGTCGAGCCACTTCACCTCGGCGGCGAGGTCGAGATGCGGCGCGACGTCTCGCAGCGTGTCGCTCGCGCGTCGCCCATGTGCCACGTCGATGATGGCATCGGGGTCCATGTCGTGACGCTTCGCCCACTTGCGCCAGGTCCGGTCGACGACGCTGCGCGAATCGACGAGGACGCCGTCCATGTCGAAGAGAAATCCGTGGCACTTGAGGAGCGACATGGGCGAGCGATTGGTGGGGTTGGCGGGCGTTCGACGGGCGTGAGGTCGTGCGACGTCACCCGCGCGTCGGGCTCCTCGCCGCACCCGACAATGCGCCGGCGCCGCGTCCGGCGCCAGCACGACTCCCCTTGCGACGCACCCCGAATCCCCGGACGTTAGGCCCGGACTCCCCCGACTCACTCCGCCCCGGCCACGATGCGACCAATCGGCTCAATCCCCCCTCGCGCCCGTGCACGCGCGGCCGTCGCCCGCACGCGTCATGCAAGCGCGATGGTCCTCGCTTCGGCGCTCGCCCTTGTCCTCGTCGCCCGCCACGCCCACGCGCAGGGGGCGACCTACGACCTCGTCATCGCCAACGGACGCGCCATCGACCCCGAGACCGGGCTCGATGCCGTACGCTGGATCGGCGTAAGCAACGGAACGATCGCCGCCATTTCGCCGACCGCCCTTCGCGGCAAGGAGACGCTCGACGCGCGCGGACTCGTCGTCGCCCCGGGCTTCATCGACATGCACGCGCACGGCCAGTACCTCGCCTCGGCGCGCATGCAGGCCTTCGATGGGGTGACGACCGCGCTGGAGCTCGAAGCGGGGACGCTCCCGATCGCCAAGGCCTACGAGTCGGTCGCCATGGAAGGGCGCCCGATCAACTACGGCTTCTCCGCGGCCTGGCTCTTCGGGCGCATCGCCGAGAAGGAGCACGTGGAGCCCGATGGCGACATCGCCTTCTTCCAGAATGCCCAAAAGAAGAAAGGGTGGCAGTACACCATCGCCACGCCGGAGGAGATCGACCGCATCATGGCGCGGGTGGAGCAGGGGCTCAAGGAAGGGGCGTTAGGCATCGGCGTCCTCGCCGGCTACGCCCCGGGCTACGGGCACAAGGAGTACTACGCGCTCGCGCAGCTGGCGAAGAAGTACGACGTCCCGACGTACACGCACATCCGCTACATCAGCGTCCTCGAGCCGCAGTCGTCGTTCGAGGCCTATGAAGAACTCGTCGCCCTCGCCGCATCGACCGGGGCGCACATGCACATCAGTCACCTCAACAGCACCAGCGCGCGCGACATCCCGATCGTCGCCGAGTTGATCAAGGGGGCGCAGGCGCGCGGTGTGCACGTCACCACCGAGGCGTATCCCTACGCTGCCGGCAGCACCGTGGTAGGCGCGGAGATCTTCCGCGGCAACTGGCGCGAACGGATGGGAGGTGCCAAGGCGAGCGACATCGAGCTCAATGGCAAGCCGTACAACGATTCGACGCTCGCCGAGGTGCAGGAGAAGGCGCCGGGCACGTGGATCGTGATTCACTTCATGCGTCCCGAGACCAACGCGCAGGACCAGTCGTACCTCGACCAGGCGGTGCTCTTTCCCGGCGGCGCGATCGCTTCGGATGCGATGCCGTGGACGTCCAAGGGGGAGCCGATCACCGGCGACGTCTGGCCGCTCCCCGACGACGCCTTCGCCCACCCGCGCAGCGCCGGGACGTTCTCACGCTTCCTGCGCGACTACGTGCGCGAGCGGCACAAGGTCGACCTGCGTGAGGGGCTCAGGCGCATGACGTTGATCCCCGCGCAGATCCTCGGGGAGAGTGTCCCGCAGATGAAGAAGAAGGGGCGGCTGCAGCAGGGAATGGACGCCGACATCGTGGTCTTCGATCCCGCCACCGTCAGCGACAAGGCGACCTTCACCGCGCCCAACGCGCGTTCGGTCGGGATGAAGCACGTGGTGGTGAACGGCGTCCCGGTGATCCGCGATGGAGAGTTGGTGCGCAGCGCGCTCCCTGGGAAGGCGATCCGGCGCGCTGTAGTTCGTTAGGCGGTACCGTTGCGCCAGGAAGCGCCGCCCGCTGAGGCGTCGCTCAGTGCGCGACGCCGCTCGTAATACGTGGCGCGTTACACCCAGCGCGCTACACCCAGCGCGCTTAGCGTCGCGCGCCGTACCGCCGCACGATCGTCGCGCGCTTGATCTGGTCGAGCCGTGGAAACTCCTTCGCCAGGTACGCCTCGCCTTCCTTCGTGATGCGATCCTGCGTCGGCCCCTGCCCGCGCGGCGCACCCTCGCCGTACCCGGTGTACAACGAGTCCATCACCTCGATCCCGGCCACCACCTGCCCTAACACGGCGAAGCCGAGCCGGTCGAGGCGCTGGTTGTCCTTGAGGTTGAAGAAGAGCTGCGAGGTTCGCGTGTTCGGTCCTGCCGAAGCAAAGCTCAGCGTCCCCCGCACGTTGCTGCGCAGCACCGAGTCGTCGGGAATGCGCCGTTCGCGCACCGCCGCAGTCGCCGCCGGCTCGGCGGCGATCCCGAACTGCACCACGAAGTTTGGCACGGCCCGAAAGAATCGCGCGCCGTCGAAGTAGCCGTGTCGCACCAGCCCGTAGATCCGGTCGGCGCCTCGCGGTGCCCAGTCGCGGTGCACCTTGAGATCGATGTCGCCCCGCGTCGTCGCGAAGCGCACCACGAACGAATCGGGGGCAGGGAGGTCGAGCGATGCCGCACCGCCGGCTTGCACTGTCGGCGGCGCATGGTGGCACGCAGCAAACAGCGCGGTGCAGGCCGCGAGCGCGAACCCGCGACGCGTTGCCCGCGCCGCCCGGGGAAACACAGGCATCGTCCGTCCCCTACTTCTTGCTCAGGCGATAGTTGCCGTACCCGGCGTCGAGCCGAAGCCCGCGCACCGCGCCGTTCTTCTCGAGGAAGACGTAGTGCGTGTAGTCCCGCGCGAAGGTGTTGTCGCCGATGTAGATCAGCGCGTGGGAAGAGTCGTCGGGCGTCCCTCCCTTCGCCATCAGCGTGTCGCCGCGCACGGAGATCGTCACTTCGGTCGGGCGCCCGCGCCCGTGCCCGGTGTACGTCCCTGCATAACGAGCGATGCTCCCGGTGACCTTCTGGCTCGCGTCGGGCGCCTTCCCGAGCACCGCTTCGGCGATCGCTTCCGCTGCCTCGTCGGGGCTCCCGGGGCCGGCGGTGTTGAAGAGCACCACCACGCTCAGCGAGTCGTCGGGGAAGTAGATGTTCTCGGAGAGGAAGCCGTTGATCCCGCCGCCGTGGTGCAGCGCGCGATGGCCAACACGGGGATAGACAGCCAGTCCCTTGGCGTAGCCAAGCCGCGTGCTGTCGTTGAGCTGTCCCGGGGTGATGAACTCCTGGTACGCTTGCGGCCCGAGAATCACTCCCTTCTGGTGCAGCGCCTCGTTCCACGCCACGAGGTCGATCGCCGACGAGCAGAGCGAACCCGCCGCGTACGGCCACACGTGCGAGATCGGCCCCTTGAGCGTCGGCCCAGCGGAGTCGGAGTCGTATCCCGTCACCTTCCCCATGTGGATCTTCGTTTCACTGCAGTAGTGCGCGTCCTTCATCCCCGCCTTGTCGAACAGATTCTTCTGCACGTAGTCGGCGTACGACATCCCGCTCACCTTCTCGATCACGAGACCGGCGAGGAAGAACGCGGTGTTGTTGTAGATCTCCTCCTCCCCCGGGTTGAAGTCGAACGGCTTCTTCTCGACGATCCGGAGCAGGGTGTCGCGCGGGAGGCGGCGCGCAGCGATCGCGGCAAACTCGGGAATCTCCGTGTACCCCTTGATCCCCGACGTGTGGTTGAGGAGCTGACGGATGGTCACCTTGTGCCCCTGCAGGTCGAACTTGACGTACTTGTTGACGTCGTCGTCGAGGCTCAGCTTCCCCTGCTCGACGAGCTGCATGATGGCCGCAGCTGTGAACTGTTTGGTGACCGAGCCGATCTCGTACGTGGCCCGTGCCGGCGTCGGGACGTTGAGCTCGTAGTTGGCCCGTCCGAAGCCCTGGACGGCGATCGTGTCGGTTCCCTTCACCACGGCGATGGATGCACCGACGACCTTGCCGGCGGTGATCGGTGCACTCACGATCGAGTCGATGGTCTTGACCAGCGCCTCGCGCGCAGCGTTGCTGCTCGCCGCCTTCGCCTTTCCTCCCGCGGGCTCGCCACCTCCCCCGCAGGCGGCGACGGCGACCAGGAGGAGCGGGACCAACCGAAGTCTGAAGTTGGGAGTCGCGGACATGGCGGAGAGCGCTGGGGGAGGAGTACGGGAGGGGCTCAAGCTGTGCCGTCGCCCGCATATCGGCCAGAGGGGGGGCGCCTCGTCCGACGCGTGTCGATTTTGTGTCGTCGAGGGGAATCCCTCGGCGCGATTGAGGAGTCTAAGGTTCCGTCTGAATGCGGCGGCGGGCACCGCCGCTCGGCTCGTGCGTCGCATCGTTCTTCAGGTCCCCCTCATGTCGATGGCTCTTCGGCACTCCCTTCGGCACTCCCTCCGGCATTCTCGCCGCTCGCTGACGACGGCGTCGCGCGATATCTCGCGCACTCGTGCCTTGCTGCTGGCCTTCCTCGCGCTGCTCCTGTTCGTTCTGGCCGTCCCGGCGACGCTGCACGCGCAGACCGTCGACGTGATCCGGGGGCGCGTGACCGGACCGGAAAAGGAAGCGCTCGAGGGAGTCTCCGTCACCGTGACCACGCTCTCGGGGGCGGTGAGCCGTAACGCCACCACCGATCGCAACGGGCGATTCATGGTGACCTTTCCCGGCGGCGACGGCGACTACTTCGTGAGCTTCCGGCAGATCGGCTTTGCCCCACGCCGATTCGAGATCAAGCGCGTGGCCGACGAGGAGATCCTCGTCGCCGACGCTCAGCTGTCGCGCACGAGCACGACGCTCGACGAGGTGCGCATCACCGCGCAGCGCAATCGCGTGAACCGCAACGAGCAGGCGCAGGACGTGGCCGGCACCGAGCGCGTCGTGAACCCCAACAACCTCTCGGCAGCGCAACAGGGCGACCTAGCGGCAATGGCGGCCAACACGCCGGGTGTCCTCTACATCCCCGGACAGGACGGCGATCCGAGCGGATTCTCGGTGCTGGGACTCGGTTCGGACCAGAACAGCACCACCCTCAACGGGCAGAACTTCAGCGGCTCCGACTTGCCGCGCGACGCGATGGTGAGCGCCTCGCTCAACTCGTCGCCGTACGACGTGTCGCGCGGCGGATTCAGCGGCGGGAACCTCAATATTCGTACCCGTTCGGGGACAAACTTCATCCTCCGAACCAACTCGCTCAATCTGGATTCGCCGGCCCTTCAGTGGACCGATCCGGCGGCATCGGCGCTCGGACAGCAGTACTCGAGCGCGTCGCTCGGCGGGCTCGTGTCGGGGCCGCTCAAGTACAACGCGGCGTTCTACAATCTTGCCTACCAGCTCGGGCGCCGCTCCAACGATCTGCAGACACTGCTGAATACGTCGCCGGTCGGGCTCGAGGCATCGGGGATCGCGCCGGACTCGGTCACGCGTCTTCTCGGAATTCTCAGCGGCCTGTCCGTGCCGGTGACCACCGGCGGCGTTCCGTCGAATCGACTCTCGGACCAGGGAGCGCTCTTCGGGGGGATCGACATCGCCCCGCCGTCGTCCCGCGCCGGCTCGTCGTACTCGCTCGGTGGCAATGCGTCGTGGAACCGGTTCAACCCGGTCGGCGCACAGGTGACCGAGCTTCCGGGACACAGCGGCGACCGCACCAACCTCAACGCCGGATTGCAGGGGCGGCACTCCACGTATTTTGGCTTCGGTGCGCTCAGCGAAACCGCGCTCTCCGTCAGCCGCAATCACACCGAAAGCACGCCCTTCCTCTCGCTCCCCAGCGGGAGCGTGCGCATCAACTCCACGCTCGACGACGGGACCAACGGGGTGAAGACGGTGCAGTTCGGCGGGAGCGCCTTCCTCAACACCTCGTCGACCACCAGCGGGATCAACCTCTCCAACCAGCTCTCCTGGTTCAGCGCCGACAACAAGCACCGCATCAAGCTCTCCACCGAATTGCGGCGCGATGCCTTCGAGGTTGACCAGAGCAACAACCTCCTGGGCAACTTCTTCTTCAACTCCCTCGCCGACCTCGAGGCGGGGCGTGCCGGCACGTACTCGCGCCAGCTCGAGCGCCGAGTGCGCGACGGGAGCGAGGTGACCGGCGCGCTGGCGCTCGGTGACTCCTGGCGCGTGCGCCCCTCGTTCCAGCTGCAATACGGGCTTCGCGTCGATGGCAACCGATATGGCAATCGCCCGACGAGCAACCCGCTCGTGCAGCAGCAGTTCGGCAGCAGCAATTCCGAGGTGCCTAACGGCTTGTACGTCTCGCCGCGCATGGGCTTTTCGTGGACGTACGGCCAGGCGGCGCAGGTCGGTGCCTTCGAGGGAGCGTTCCGCGGTCCGCGCGCCGTGGTGCGTGGCGGGATCGGTGTCTTCCAGGGGACGCCCGGCGCTCAGCTCATCGGATCGGCGCTCGACAACACCGGGCTTCCGAGCGGCGTGCAGCTCGTCAACTGCGCCGGGCTCGCCGTTCCGTCGCCGGAGTGGGCGCAGTATCTCGCGAACAATTCGTTGATCCCCGCCGAGTGCGCCGACGGTACGTCGGGGACCGTCTTCGCCAGCGGCGCGCCGAACGTGACGCTGTTCACTCCCGACTTCGTCGCGCCGCGCAGCATCCGCAGCAACCTGCAGTGGAGCGGCCCGGTGCTCGGGAACCGCTTCAACGCGACGTTCGAGGGGACCTACTCGCTCAACCTGCACCAGCAGGGATTCGTCGACCGGAACTTCCTCGCCACTGAGCGCTTCGCGTTAGGCGCGGAAGACGCTCGCCCGGTCTACGTCGCACCCACCAGCATCGATCCGCTCACCGGACAGGTCGCGGTGCGCGACGCCCGCGTAAGCGACGACTTCAATCGCGTCACCGAGCAGCGCTCCGACCTCCGCTCCGAGAGCCGGCAGTTCCGCGCCTCGCTCTCACCGCTTTCGTTCAACAGCAACTACTCCTGGAACATCTCCTACGTCTACTCCAACGTTCGGGAGCGTGTGCGCGGCTTCGGGACCAACACCGCCGGCAACCCGTTCGACGAGCAGTGGGCACGCAGCAACTTCGACTCGCGCCATCAGGTGCAATACTCGCTCTACTGGAACGCGTTCGACCTCATCCGCATCAATTGGTTCGGCAGCGTGCGTTCGGGGACACCCTTCACCCCGACCGTCTCCGGCGACGTGAACGGTGACGGCTACAGCAACGACCGCGCCTTCGTCTTCAACCCGTCGACCGCCACCGACCCCGCCGTCGCCGCATCGATGCAGGCGCTCCTCGCGTCATCGACCGGGCGCGTGCACGACTGTCTCGCCGCGCAGCTCGGCACCATCGCCGCGCGCAACTCGTGCCAGGGGCCGTGGACGCACTCGGCCAACCTCTCGATCTCGTTCAACCCCATCAAGGTGCGCATGCCGCAGCGGGCGACGCTCTCCTTCAGCGTCTCCAACCCGCTCGGCGCTGCCGACATGCTGCTCCACGACAATGCGCACCTCCGCGGTTGGGGGCAGACCCCGATTCCCGATCCGTCGCTCCTCTACGTGCGCGGCTTCGATCCGGCCACCAACCGCTACAAGTACGACGTGAACCAGCGCTTCGGCGCGACCAACCCGCAGTTCTCGGCGTTCCGTACGCCGGTGACCGTGACGGCGATGCTGCGCTTCGACGTCGGCCCTACACGCGAGCGGCAGGCGCTGACGCAGCAACTCAACCTCGGGCGTTCGATCGAGGGGAACAAGATGCCCGAGCAGATGCTCAAGGCGATCTACGGCACCGGCGGCTTCGTGAACCCGCTTGCCACGATCCTGCGACAGTCCGACACGTTGCAGCTCACGGTGCCGCAGGCCGACTCGCTGGCGACGCTCAACCGCTGGTACCTCATTCGCGCCGACTCCATCTGGACGCCGATCTCGCACAAGCTCGCCGAGCTCCCCAAGCAGTATGATGCAGGCGACGCCTATGCGATGTATCGTACGGGGCGCCGGGCGACGATCGACCTCCTCCTCAAGGTTGCCGCCGACGTACGCGGAGTGTTGAGCGCCGAGCAGCGGCGCAAGCTCCCGGCGTTGGTGACGAGCTATCTCGACCCGCGTTACCTCAGCTCGATCCGTTCGGGGACCGCCGGCGCCGGTGGCGGCGGCGGATTCCCCGGCGGAGGCCCGATCTTCATCGGTGGTGGTGGCGGCGGCGGGCGAACGATCACCATTTCCCGTTAGGCGCCCACCATCGGCTCATGCAGCCAATCTTCTCGTTCCCGTTGCGCAGGCACGCGATCCCCGCACCCATGACACCCATGCATCCCTCTTCGCGGTGGCGCATCGCCGCCCTCACCCCGGCCTTCGTCGCGACAGTCGCTGGCGCCCAGGGAAAGCCACCCGCTCCTCGTCCGCTCGGCCCTGTCGAGGCGACCGCCACCGAGATGCTCGGTGCGGTCTCGACGACGCGCGCGCTCCCCGGCGGGCGCGTTCTGGTGAACGACGTCATCGGACGACGGGTGCTCCTCTTCGAGAAGGGACTCGGGAGCTTCACCGTCGTGGCCGACACCACGCCAGCGACGGGGAACGCGTACGCCGGCCGAATCGGCGGCCTCATCGCCTATCGCGGCGACTCGACGCTCTTCGTCGATCCGCAGTCGCTGTCGATGCTGGTGATCGATCCGGCCGGGAAAGTGGGGCGAGTGATCAGCGTCCCGCGCCCTAACGAGGCGCAGTCGCTCGTGGCCGGCAACAACGGCATCCCCGCGTTCGACGGTGCCGGGCGCCTCGTGTATCGCGAGTCCAGCTTCCGCTTCGGCGGGCCGGTTCGCGCCGGCGCGGGAGGGGCGCCGGGAGGAGAAGGGGGACGGGTCCGCATCGAGGCGAATCGTGCGGCCGGGGATCGTCCAGGGATGTTCATTCCCGAGTTTCCCGACAGTGCGGCGATCGTGCGCATCGAGTTGGCGACGCGAAAGCTCGATACCGTCACCTTCATCAAGGTGCCGAAGATCCGAATGACGTCGACGACCGATACGAGCGGGCGCACGATGATGACGTCGGTGATCAACCCGTTGCCGCAGGTCGACGACTGGGCGGTGCTCTCCGACGGTTCGATCGCCGTGGTTCGCGGTCTGGACTACCACGTCGATTGGTTCAAGCCCGATGGCGCGAAGGCATCGACCGGGAAACTCCCCTTCGAGTGGCGCCCGCTCAACGATTCGTCCAAGGCGGCGTTCCTCGACTCGACGAAGGTGCAGATGGAGAAGCTGCGTTCGGCAGCGATGGCACAGATGGCTGCTAACCCCGGACAGCCCCCCCGCATGCCGGGCATGGGCGACGGCGCCTCGATGCCGCCGGTGATGGTCTTCCGCATGCAGGCCGGGCCGCCGGGCGGGGGCGGTGGTGACTCACCGCGTCCGCGCGACCAAGCCGCTGGACCGCCGCCGAACTTCACCGTGCCGCCGCTCATGTTCGTCGAGCCTAACGAGCTCCCCGACTACGTCCCGCCATTCACCGCTGGCGCCGCGCGCGCCGACATGGATGGCAACGTCTGGGTTCGCACCAGCATCGTGCAGAACGGTGGCCCGATCTACGACGTGGTCGACGCTCGCGGCGCCCTCGTCGATCGCGTTGTACTCCCGGCAGGGCGAGTGATCGCCGGTTTCGGGCCGGGGGGCGTGGTGTACATGGGGGTGCGTGGGGAGAAGGGGGTTACGCTCGAGCAGGCGAGGCGCCCGGCGGTTCAGCCATAGCGCACTGCGGCTCTTCGCAACGGCATCGACGCCCGCGCTGCAGTCGGCAGCGCGGGCGTCGACGTCATCAGGCGGTTTGCTGCGGAGACGGCACTCGCGCGACGGGGACGACGCTCACTCCGGCTGCAATCGCGTGATGGCCGCGAAGGGTTCGTCGAGCGTCGTCAACTCGATCACGTAGCTGTAACGCCCGGGAGACAACGCGGTCTCGCCAACGTAGTCGATGGGCTGTTGTACGACCGTCTTGTTCCCCGATCGCACGCGCACGTAGGCGTAGCGGTAGGCGAGCCGCACACTGCGATACCCTGTCGCGGCGCCAACGGCCAGCGAGCCGTACGACTCGATTTGCGCCGAGAAGTTGACCTCGACCTCATCGAAGGCGAAGGGCGAGTTGTTCACCAGGCGAATCTGAACCCCGCCCTCGGCACCGACGGGGTCGGAGCACCCCGCCGCTCCCGCGGTGAGCGCCGCCACCGCGGCGATGAATGCGCGACGAGTGAGATGCGTCATGGTGAGGTAGGACGCCGCTCGCGAGAAGAAGCTAGCAGTCCCGATCGGTCCGCCGTGGAGCGATTGATGCTGAGCGCTACCGACGCTCTCGCCGTCCATCGCGCGCGAGGAGTTCGGGCACGGTCACGAAGCGAAACCCCTTCGCGCGAACCCCGTCGATGATGGCGGGGAGCGCGGCGCGCCCTTCGCCTCGCGAAGCGATCTCCACGTGTATCAGAATGATCGCTCCCGGACGAACCTCGCGGAGCACGTGCGCGGCCATCGAGTCGGCCTCGCGATACCAGGTGTCGGGCTCGATCGACCAGAGTACCGTCGTGCGCCCGGTCTGTCGCAGGTACCACGGGAGCCCTACCAGCCGATTGCCGTACGGAGGGCGGAAGGGAATGGCCCCGCGCTGCCCGGCCGCGTGGATGAGCGAGTCGGTGCGCTCGACCTCGGTGCGGTAGAACGACGGAGCGTGCAGGATCATGCGCTGGTGCGAATACGAGTGGTTCCCCAGCGCGTGCCCGCGCGCCACGATACGCTGCGCCAGTTCGGGGTGCTGCTCGACCGACGATCCCACGACGAAGAAGGTCGCGGTGGCGTGGTGTGCGTCGAGCACGTCGAGCACCGAATCGGAGTACGCCTCGACCGGGCCGTCGTCGAAGGTGAGCGCGACGACCGAGTCGCTCGTCTCGACCGACGGGACGAAGTCGCCGAAGAGCTGGTAGGTGCGCGATGCATGCAGCTCCCAGCTTGCCCAGAGGAGCGCGGCCACCACCACGACCATCGCGCCGACGCGGGCAAGCCAGCGGGGCCGTCGCGTCCCGTGAGGCTCAGCGCTCGTCATGCGTCCCGTCCTCGGTGGTCGTGAGGCGCACAGCCTCGCGGCGCGCCCGCCCCCGGCGTCGCTGCTCCGTGCGTCCCTGCTGCGTGCGTCCCTGCTGCGGGGGGCGCCAGGAGGATGCTATATTGTATACAATTCTCACGACCGGGACTCCCGCATGCGCATCGTTGCCCGTCGCTCGCCCGACCCCGCCACTCAATCCGCCACTCAATCCGCCGCTCAATCCGTCGCGCCGAACAGCGCCCGCCGGGCGATCGCCGCCATGCTGCTGTCGCTCGCTTGTCTCGCTGCGGCGGGACCCGTCTTCGCTCAGGTGGCATCGCCGCTCGAGCTTCGGGTTCCCAAACCACCGACAGTGGCCAGCCTCGACGGCCAGGGCGTACTCGTGTACGAGCTGCATATCACCAACTTTTCTCCCGTTGCGCAGCAGATTCGTCGGGTGGAGGTGCTCGACGATGCGTCCCCGGCGCACGTCCTGGCGACCCTCGAGGATTCGGCGCTCGCCAACGCGATGATGCGTCCAGGGATCGCCCCCCCTCCTGCGGCCATCGACCGTGCACGGCTCGGTGGCGGACTCCGCGCCGTCGTCTACCTGTGGACGCCGGTCAACTCGTCTGCGCCCCCAAAGCGCGTCATGCATCGAATCACCATCGCGCAGGGGAGCGGCGACAGCGCCGTTACCCGCAGCGTTGTGGGTGGAAGCGCTTCCGTCTCGACGTCCGTCGCCACGATCGCCCCCCCCTTTCGCGGCGGACCGTGGATGGCGGCCAACGGCCCGCTCGCGGTCTCCGGTCACCGCCGCGCCATCGTGCCGGTCGACGGTACACCGGCGATCGGGCAGCGATTCGCCATCGACTACGTGAAGATCGACAGCGCCGGCAAGACGTATCGCGGTGACCGGCTGGTCAACGCCAGCTACTACGCCTACGGCGTCGAGGCGCTCGCCGTCGCCGACGGGATCGTCGTCGAGCGCAAGGACTCGATCCCCGAAAACGTCCCGGACGAGACCAAGCGTGCCGTCCCCATCACCCTCGAGACGGTGGGGGGCAATCACGTCATCATCGACATCGGCGGTGGGCGCTACGCCTTCTACGCGCACCTCCAACCCGGCTCGCTCAAGGTCAAGCTCGGCGACAAGGTGAAGCGCGGACAGACGCTCGGACTCGTCGGCAACTCCGGAAACTCCACCGAACCGCACCTGCACTTTCACCTGAGCGATGCTCCCTCTCCGCTGGGCTCGGAGGGAGTGCCATACCTGATGGAGAACTTCACCGTCGTCGGCCGCTGCAAGGCGTCCTTCTTCGCCTGCGCCCCCGTGTCGCACGAGAATCGGCGCCGCGAAATGCCGAGCGGGTTGATGGTCATCGAAGTCCCCTGACGCGGCGCCTACTCGAGCTCTACGCGTTCGCAGGCGAGTTCGAGCGACTCCATGGCGATCTCGCTCGACGCTGCGACCAGCGTGCTCCAGGAGAGGCGCACGGGGCGCGCGCGCAGGAGCTTCCACGTGAGGACGACCGCGCTCCGATCCTCGTTCTGGAGATGGATGCGTACCGTGCGCGCGGCATTCGTGTCGCCGTTGCGCACGGCGTCGTACCAGGAGTAGAGCGAGAGCGAACCGATGACGCCGCGTCTGAGCACCACGTTGGAGGTGTGCTCCAACCCGGTGAGCTTCCGGACGGCGTCGACCTTGTCGTTCCCGTTGCGATACTCGAGCACGTCGACCCACGATTCCGGGAGGACGACTTCGGCGAAACCGGCGTCGAGCGCGCTTGTCTCCCCCGAACCCAGATCCACGAGGAAGTTGAAATTCCCGTAGGGGGTGTCTCGCATGACGGCCATGGCGGGAGGGGTGGAAGGATGGGGGCGGGGGTGCGAGCGGGAATGCGACTCCTCTCGGGGCGTGCGGTCCTTGCCCCGGCGCGGCTTTCGGGTGGACATTCGGCGAAGCTGTGCCCCGGTCCGATGAGGGGCAAGGACGGCGGAGCGTGTCGAATCGAGAGCGGCGGCAGTGAAATTTTGCCGAGTCAGAAACTCCCCATTGCAAGCACCCCCACTGATCGGGTAGTATCAGTAGTAGCGATTGAGAACCATTCTCAACTAATCCCTCGTGTCCTCATCCCGACTGCTGCCGGCATTCGCCGAACTCGACGCCACTGCGCCTGAGCGCACGTGTGCGCTGGCGGCGTGTCTTCCCGGGAGCCGAGCGACGGTGGTCGACATCGCATGCTCTCCGGACGAAGGGTGCCGCCTTCGCGCGTTGGGGTTGTACGAGGGAAGCAAGGTCTGCGTCATCGACTCGCGCCATTGCATGGTGCTCGACGTTCGTGGGACGCGCCTCGCGCTCGGCCAGGCACTCACCGCGGGCATCACGGTCCAGCCGGATCGCCTGCGCGGCTGATCGCGCGTTAGGTGAGGAGTCCGTCCTCGTGTCGGTCGTGGTGATCCCGGCGTGAGCACCCTGCAACAACCGAATCGTGCCGGTGACGGCGCATCGCCGCGCGGCGGGAGCAACGGCGATTCGCGCGCCGCGCTCCGCGTGGCGATCATCGGAAATCCCAACACAGGGAAAACAACGCTGTTCAACGCCCTCACCGGGCTGCGACAGCGGGTCGGCAACTTTGCCGGCGTCACCGTGGAGCGCGTCGAGGGGAGCTTCCGCACGCCGGACGGGCGCCGCGTCTCCATCCTCGATCTTCCCGGGAGCTACTCGCTCAGTGCAGGATCTCCCGACGAGCGCATCGCCCTCGATGTCCTGCTCGGGCGCGACTACGATCGCTGGACGCCGCAGGTGGTGCTCGTCGTCGCCGACGCCGCACATCTCGAGCGCAATCTCTTCCTCGCCAGCCAGGTCATCGAACTCGGCATTCCGGTCGTCATCGCGCTCAACCAGTTCGACGTCGCGCAGGAAGAAGGACTGTCGATCGACGTCCCCGAGCTGATCCACGAGCTGGGCGTCGCCGTCATCCCCACCGTCGCCAAGCGCGGCGAGGGGATGGAGAGCGTGAAGCGCGCGATCGAGATCGCCGCGGGGCTCCCCGCACCCGAGCGACGTTTCGTCCTCCCTGAGCCGGTGACCGAATCGCTCGCACCGGTGGTCGCGCGTCTCGAAGCGACGGGCATGCTCAGCTCCGCCGCGCGCATGGAGGCGCTCCGCCTCCTCGCCGCGTCGCGGTCGGAGCCGCACCTCGCCGGTCAGGACGCGCTGCATCGCGAGGTCGAGGCGGCGATCGCCGCGCTGCAACAGCAGGGGTTTGCCCCGCATCGCCTCGAATCGGAAATCCGCTACGCGTGGATTGCCGGCGTCACCGAGCGTACGGTCAAGAGCGCCGCGACCGCGGGGCGAGGGCGCAGCCACCAGATCGACCACGTCATCCTGCATCGCGTGTGGGGGCCGCTGATCTTCCTCGCCCTCATGGCGCTCGTGTTCCAGTCCGTCTTTACCTGGGCGCAGCCCTTCGTCTCGGCGATCGAATGGGGAGTGGCCGCCGGGGGAAACCTGGTGGGCGGCGTGCTCCCCGAGGGCGACCTGCGATCGCTGGTGATCGACGGCGTCTTTGCCGGTGTAGGGTCGGTCCTCGTCTTCCTCCCGCTCATCGCGATCCTCTTCGCCTTCATCGGGATCCTCGAGCAATCGGGGTACATGGCGCGTGCGGCCTATCTCATGGATCGCGTCATGCGTCGCGTCGGGCTGCACGGGAAGAGCTTCATCCCCATGCTGTCGGGCTACGCCTGCGCGGTGCCGGGGATCATGGCGACGCGCACCATCGAGGACCCCAAGGATCGCCTCGCCACGATTCTCGTGGTCCCGCTGATGAGCTGCTCGGCGCGCCTCCCGGTCTACACGCTCCTCATCGGTTCGTTTGTCCCGCCGGTCGTCTACTTTGCCGGTGTAGGGCTGCAGGGGCTCACCATGCTGGCGATGTACCTGCTCGGGACGATTGCCGCCCTCGCCGCGGCCGCGGTCTTCAAGCGCACCCTCCTCAAGGGGCCGGTGCGCCCGATGATCCTCGAGCTCCCGCCGTATCGTTGGCCGAGCGTGCGATCGCTCGGGGTGTCGGTCGCGCAGCGGTGCTTCCTCTTCCTGCGACGCGCCGGGACCGTGATCCTCTCGCTCTCGATCGTGCTCTGGGCGATGGCGACGTACCCGCGCACGGATGTCGATCCCACGCAGCCGCCTGCGGTTCAGCAGGAGGAACAGCTGGCGCATTCGGCGCTCGGTCGCGTCGGGCACGCCATCGAACCGCTGGTGCGCCCGCTGGGGTACGACTGGAAGATCGGCGTCTCGATCGCATCGAGCTTTGCCGCCCGCGAGGTCTTCGTCTCCACCATGGGAACCATCTACGGGGTCGGCGACGTTGGGGAGGATTCGAAGGCGCTTGGTGAACGGTTGCGCGAGGAGCGCAACCCGGTGACCGGGGCGCCGACGTACACCACGCTGGTCGCGGTAGGGCTGATGGTGTTCTACGTCTTCGCGCTCATGTGCATCAGCACCGTCGCGGTCACGGTGCGCGAGGCGGGTGGCGGGCGAATCGGCTGGCAGTGGGCAGGGCTGCAGTTCGCCTACATGCTGGCGCTGGCGTACGGCGCGGCGTGGGTCGTGTACCGCGGTGGTCTCGCGTTAGGCCTGGGAGGGTGAACGATGCGCATCACCGGTGAGTCGTTGGCGATCGTGATCATCGTGGCCGGCGCGCTCCTGTACACGGGGCGCCGAGTCTGGCGCGCGCTGCAATCGGCACGCGCACCACGTGGCGCCGCCGGATGCGATGCGGGGTGCGGGTGCGAGACGACGGCGAGCGCCACCAAGGGGCGCGACTGGGCGCAGACCTGAGCGACGCCGGCCAGGGTTCGGTGCGCGAGGCGAGCATTCTCTCGTGAAACCCTGCCCGGCGGACGAGCACAGCCGGCGCGCTCGCGGCGCCGAACCGCCCCCGTCGTGAGCTCCTGCTGCACGCGGCCCCTCTGCGATCGTCGCACAACCACGACCGTGCGCCACGCTGCGCCGTTTTGCCTCACGGCACCGGCCGAGCCCCCCAGGCTCTTCCCAGCCCCGTCAGCAGCGCCGTGTACAGCTCGATACCGTCCCACAGGTTCTGCACCCGCAGGTTCTCGTCGGCCGCGTGCTGGTTGTCGTCGAAATTGGCGATCGGGAGCGAGATCATCGGCGCGCTGA
>CAZWVG010000025.1:0-37322 GCA_964637355.1 uncultured Gemmatimonadaceae bacterium | reverse complement strand
CGATCGGCGGTGGCGTGGCGTCGAGGGTCGCGGGGCCGACGCGCCGGGGCGCGCGTCCCGGGCTGAGGCCGTCGCCGCGCCGACACACCGTCGCGAGGCGCGCAGTCGCGTCGGTGCCCTCACCGGCGAGTGGGGCGCGCAGTACATTCGCCGCCGACGGGCACGCCGGTGCGCGATGCAGTTGCCTCGCCGCCGTGATGCCCGTGACGATCCCCCAAAAGGAGGAAGGATGGCACGGACGCTCTTCGCACGCGGGGCGCGCGGCGTACACGTGCAGCGCGCGCAGCAGCGGTTGCAGGAGTTGCGCATGCCGCTCGACTCGGCCGATGGACTCTTCGGTGGCAACACCGAGTCGGCGCTCAAGCAGTTCCAGAAGCTCAACGGACTCCCGGTCACCGGGAACATCGACTTCGACCTCTGGCCGCGCCTCACCGGAGAGACGGTGCCCACCGTGGAGGAACGCGCGTTGCAGCTGACCGCCGCGATCGAAGGACACGGCTACACGCTCGCTGTCGGCAACTTCGATGGCGCCGGGCTCACCTGGGGAATCATCGGCTTCACCGTGATGGCCGGCCAGGTGCAAGCGATTCTCGACGCCGTCGCCTCCGAGCACCCGGGGATGATCCGGGCGACGTTCGTCGACCTTACGAAGGATCTCGAGCGCCTGCGGAAGATGTCGGTGAAGCAGCAGACCGACTTCCTGGATTCGATCAGCATTCCGCCCGGCAAGCACCGCCTCGCCGATCCCTGGCGCATCGCCTTCGATCGCCTCGGTGGAATGCCCGAGGTGCAGGCGATCCAGCGCCGCTTTGCCTTCAAGCGCTACATGGAGCCGGCGAAGAAGACCTTCCGCCAGCTCGGGTTCACGACGGAACTCGGGCTCGCGCTCTGCTTCGATATCCACGTGCAGAACGGGAGCATCAAGCCGGCGGCAATGGCGGCGATCAATGCGTCGGGGGCGCGTGGCGAGCCCGCGCTCCGTGCCGCCGTCGCCAATGCCGTCGCCGACCAGTCGCGGGAGCAGTACCGCGAAGACGTGCGCAGCCGGAAGATGGCGATCGCCACGGGGAAGGGAACGGTGCACGGGATGAAGCTCGACCTGGCCGACTGGGGCCTCTCCGACGTCGCCGCCTGACGAGCGCACGCGACAACGCCGGCCGCAACTCCCTCGCGGGGATGCGGCCGGCGTTCGTGGTCTTCCTGCTCGCGTGCGTTTATCCTGCGCCTGCTCGCGCGCTTCAATCGCGCGCCTGCTCGCGAGCTTCGATCGCGCGCCTGCTCGCGAGCGTCGATCGCGCGCCTGATGCCGCGAGTCGATCGCCGCTTGCTTGTGCGATTTAGTCGCGCAGGTAGTGGCAGGTGTATCCGCCAGGGTGCTTGCGCAGGTAATCCTGATGATACGACTCGGCGTCGTACCAGGTGGACGCCGGTTCGATGGACGTCGTGATCGGGCGACGCCACTTCCCCGACGCGTTCACCCGGGCGATCACCGCCGTCGCCGTCGCTTCCTGTTCCGGCGACTGCGGGAAGATCGCCGAGCGATACTGCGTCCCCACATCGTTCCCCTGACGGTTGAGCGTGGTGGGGTCGTGCAGCCGGAAGAACCACTTCTCCAGCAACTCCTCATACGTGAGTCGCGACGGGTCGAAGGTGACGCGGATCGCCTCGGCGTGCCCGGACTTGCTGTCGTGCGTGTCGTGATACGTGGGGTTCTCGAGCCACCCGCCCGTGTAGCCGACGTGCGTGTCGAGCACTCCGGGAACATCGCGGAGGATTTCCTCCACGCCCCAGAAACAGCCACCAGCGAGCACGGCAATCTCCGTTCGCGCGGGCGCGGCGACCGAACCGCTTCCACTCATCTCCCCATGGCCTGACGACTGATGCTCACTCATGTTCGCGGGCTCCTCAGCTCTGTGACGTGACTCCAATCTGGCAGCTTCTGCACAGGACGTAAACGGTTTCCCCCCTTGGAGGTTCCCCGCTCGCGTGTCACCTTGGAGCCGATCTTGCACGTGTGCCTTCGGCGAGAAGGCACCTGAACGGAGGGAATCCCGACGTTGCCAATCGAACAGGAATTGTCGCGTCCCGCGAACGAAGCGACCAACACGTCGCGCGCTCCGGGAGCGCTCAGGACGCTGCGGGCGCGGGAGTTCGCGCGCCTCGACGCCGATGGGTCGGTGTACGTGGATTTCACCGGCGGCGGGCTGTACGGAGCGTCACAGGTGCGACGACACGGCGAGATGCTGAGCGCGTCCGTATTCGGCAATCCGCATTCGCTCAGTCCCGTCTCCGTTCGCGCGACCGAGGCGGTGGAGGGGGCTCGGCGCCGCGTCCTCGATTTCTTCCGTGCCGACCCGGATGAGTACGTGGTGATCTTCACCGCCAACGCGAGCCACGCGCTCAAGATCGTTGGCGAGTCGTATCCGTTTTCCAAGGACTCGCACCTCCTCCTCTCCTTCGACAACCACAATTCGGTGCTCGGCATTCGCGAGTATGCACGGGCGCGGCATGCCGACGTGAACTACGTCGCCCTCGACGACGAGCTGCGAATCCCCGAGGCGACGCTCGACGCCGCGCTCGCGACGAGACGGGAGGGGGCGAACAATCTCTTCGCGTATCCGGCGCAGTCGAACTTTTCGGGTGTGCAGCATCCGCTGGAGTGGATCGCTCGCGCACACGATGCGGGATGGGACGTGCTGCTCGACGCGGCCGCCTTCGTTCCCACGAACCGGCTCGACCTCTCCAAATACCACCCCGACTTCGTCACGCTCTCGTTCTACAAGATGTTCGGCTATCCCACCGGGGTCGGTGCGCTGATCGCGCGTCGTGCGACGTTGGCCAAGCTCGAACGTCCGTGGTTCGCCGGCGGCACGATCTCCGTCGCCTCCGTCCAGTCCGACCGACACATTCTTGCACCTGGCGAGGCCGCGTTCGAGGATGGAACGGTCGACTACCTCGGTATCCCGGCGATCACCTTCGGCTTCGACATCATCGACGAGGTGGGGATCGATGCTGTCAACGCCAGCGTGAAGGCACTGACGCGGCGCCTGCTCGAGGGGCTGGCCCCATTGCAGCAGCAGGACGGCGGAACGTACGTGCATATCCTCGGTCCTTCGACCTCCGACCGGCGCGGTGGCACGGTCGCCCTCAACTTCCACAGGGCCGACGGTGCCTGCATCGACCACCGGGAGATCGAGTTGCGCGCCGGCGCCGAACGGATCTCGCTGCGCACCGGTTGTTTCTGCAACCCGGGAGCGAGCGAGATCGCGTTGCGGCTGACGAAGCGCGACATCGACGAGTGCTTCCCTGCGGCGGTGACCGGCGGGATCGACTCCTTCCGCGACTGCATCGGGACGCAGAAGGGGACGGGCGCGGTGCGCATCTCCTTCGGCATCGCCTCCAATGAATCCGATGTCGACCGCGTGCTGGAATTCGTGCGCGGGGTGGTCGCGGAGGGACGCTAGTTCATCACGGCCGCTTGGACGGTTTGGAGAATGGCGGCGGCGTGACGGTCCGCGCGCCCGCCGCATTCACCAGCTTCATTGCCTCGTCGACCGCGCGCTCGAGCTGCGGGTCACGCCCCGCAGCGGTAGCCTTCGCCTCGGTGATGACCTCGATGTCGGGCGGGACGCCTTCGTTCTCGGCGACCCACTTGTTGTTGACCGGGTCGAAGACGCCGTTGTCCGGCGCGGTCACGGCACCGCCGTCGATGAGCGAATAGTGCACCGAAGATTTCACCAGCCCACCCCAGGTACGCGCGCCGATCAGTGGTCCAACCTTCTGCTGCCGGAAGGCCCACGGGAAGTAGTCACCACCGGAACCGGCGAGCTCGTTGATCAGGAGCACCTTGGGGCCGAGCACGCCCTGCGGAAGGCGGAACGGCGCGCCGCCCGGGACCTCGTTGGTGACTGCGGCGCGCAGCGTGCGCGTCATGTGGTCGACCATGTAGTCGTCGAGGTTTCCGCCGCCATTGAAGCGCTCGTCGATCACCGCGCCGGCGCGGTCCTGCTGCGCAAAGACGTAACGGTCAAACGATGCGGTGCCGGGACCGCCGGTGTTGGGGATCCAGGCGTAGGCGAGCTTCCCCCCGGAGCGCTCGTCGACGAAGCGGCGGTTGTCCTCGACCCATGCCCGTTGCCGGAGCGAGAACTCGTTCCCGATCGGCGTTACGGTCACCGTCCATGCACCGTCGGTCGACGGACGGCTGTTGACTTGCAGTACCGTCTGCCGTCCCCGCGTTCCGTCGAACACGCGATACGGATCATCGGCAGCCGTCAGCTGCACACCATTCACCGCGAGCAGGTAATCTCCCGTCTTCACACGCAAGCCGGGTTGGTCCAGAGGAGCGGCGAGACCGGGATTCCAGCTCTCGAAGGTATAGATCCGCCCGATCTTCCAGCGCCCTCCGTCCGCCGAGAGGTCCGCGCCGAGCAGCCCCACGCGCGCCGTATCGACCTGCGGCATGTCGCCGCCAAAGACGAAGCTGTGGCCGACGGAGAGCTCGCCGTTGACCATATCCAGGATGTAGTTGAGGTCCGAGCGATGCCGCACGTGCGCGACCAGCGGGCGATAGCGGGCGCGAACGGCGTTCCAGTCGTTGCCGTGCATGTTCGGATCGTAGAAGTAGTCGCGCTCGTAGTGCCACGTCTCGTCGAACATCTGCTGCCATTCCGCTTGTCGATCGAGCCGCATACGGAGCGAGACCTTGAGCGCACCCTTGCCTGCGGCAGGGGGCGCGTCGGTGCCCACCACCGACCACGAGCTCCCCTGCTGATAGAGCATCTTCTTTCCGTCGTTGGTCACCGAGACGTTTCGCACGCCGCGCGTGAAATCCTCGGACTTCGCGTCGGCCAGCGTGAATCGATGCAGCGTGAGGCCGGGCTGGTTGTCGACGCGCTCACCCACGAAGACCGTGCCGCGTGCGCCCGCCACCACCAGCGCGTAATGGCGCACCGGCATCGGGAGGGCGAGGATGCGCCGGTCGATCCCCGGCAGGTCGACGCGCACGACGACCGCGCTCGTGTCGGGCTTCGCCGGCGGCGGCGTGGCCTCCTCGTCGCTCTTGAGCGGGAAGGGAGTCGGGTCGTCCGCTCGGAGGACCATCGCATACACACCATAGCTTGGGTTCGCACCGATTGAGCTGGTGTTGGCCCACCCGGAGCCGAGCCCCACGTTGGTGCTGGCGAGGAAGTACAGGTAGTGCCCGCCGCGATCCCAGGCCGGCGCCGCGACGTCGGCCATTGCGTCGGTCAGCGGCTGCGCACGCCCGCTTTCCAGCGACCAGGCCACGATGCGATGCATCATGTTGGGATACGACTTGGCGTAGGCGAGCCACTTGGAGTCGGGGGACCAGGTGAGCCCGGTGCGCCCGCGGTCGATGTTGCTCCCGCCCACGTCGGCAGTCGTGATGCGACCGCTCGCCACTTCGATCACCTGCACACGCACTTTGTTGTCGACGAACGCGATACGCGAGCCATCGGGCGACCACTCCGGCTCCCAGGCCATCTTCGCGTCGCCGATGGAGAGCGAGCGCGGGGCGCCGAGTCCGCCCTGGGACCCGATGTACAGGCGATAGCCACTCCCCGAGTCGGCGAACCAGGCAATCTCCTTCCCGTTAGGCGACCAGATGGGGGCGCGGTCGGCGACGCCCGAGCTCTGCGTGAGGTTGCGCGCGTCTCCCTGCTCGACGGGAACGGTGAAGATCTCGCCACGTGCCTCCATGAGCGCACGCTTGCCGGTGGGAGAAATGGCGGCCGACTCGATGCGGTCCGTCACGTCCTCCCACCGCGACTCGGCCCAGGGGAAGTCGCCCTGCACAACGACGGAAAGCTTCTGCGACGCACCGGTGGCCGGATCGAGCGTGTGCAGGTAACCATCCTGCTCGAAGACGAGTTGGGTGGCGTTCCCGCCGAGCGACTTGACCTCGGCGTCCTTGAAGTGGGTGACCTGCGTGAGCTGTTTCGACGCGACGTCGTACGACCAGACGTTACTCGCCCAGTCCCGGTCGGAGATGAAGAAGACCGTGTTGCCGACCCAGACCGGGGCGATGTCCATCGACCGCTCGTTAGGGAGGCGCACTTCGTCGAGCGAGGCGAGGTCGAGGATGCGGAGCGGGGTGTTCTGGCCGCCGCGATAGCTGCGCCACTCCACGTCCCAGCGGGAGACGCGGTCGACGACCATGCGCTTGCCGTCTGGGGAATACGATCCATCGTTCCCCCAGGCGTCGACGACCAGCGACGAGGGTCCGCCGGTGCGCGCGACCGTCCACAGGCGGTTGTAGTCGGTGGGCGCGCTGCCGCGCGACGAGGCATACAGGACGCGACTTCCGTCCGTGCTCCATCCGCGCGCGATCGCCTCGGCCGGATACCACGTCAGCCGCAACGGATCGCCTCCCTTGGCGCTCACCACATAGACCGAGGGAACGCCCGAGCGATCCGACGTGAAGGCGATCCACTGGCCGTCGGGTGAGAAGTGCGGGTTGCTTTCGATCGCTGGAGTCGACGTGATGCGCCGGGCGACTCCGCCCGCTCGCGGGACGACCCAGATGTCGGCACCGTACTCGAACGCGATCTCCGTTGCGCTGGGACTCGGTTGGCGCAGCAGGCGCGCCTCCTGCGCGATCACCGGGGCGCTGGATACCGCTAGTACGGCGAGAAGTAGGGCGACTGGGGACGTGCGCGACATGGTGTTGCTCCGAGCGGGGGCGGGAAGGGCGGGTTCGCATAAGCAAATCACGAGTACCGCTTCCCGACAGAGGCGACGGTTCGTCCCTCTCCATCGGCGTCTCATCGCCTGTCGGCGGCGCGCACGCACTTCCCCCTCACCTGCGCGGGGAGCGCGCGACAACTTGGGGAATCGGGTTTTTCCACCTCAACCGGTACCGTCCCGATGGTCCGCACCATCTCCGTCGTCGCGCTTCTCGCCTCCGTCGCGGGAGGAACGCCACGCCAGCTTGCCGCGCCGACGGGGGCGCCGCTCTGGCTTCGCTATCCAGCCATTTCCCCCGACGGCCAGACGATCGCCTTCAGCTATCAGGGAGACATCTACACCGTTCCTGCAGCTGGCGGGAATGCGACTCCGCTCACGCTCGGCGAATCGTACGAGTATGCGCCGGTGTGGAGCCACGACGGGAAGTCGATCGCGTTTGCCTCTGATCGCTACGGGAACTTCGATGTCTTCGTGATGCCGTCGGCGGGGGGCGAGGCCACGCGTCTCACCTATCACTCGGCGCGCGAGGTGCCGAGTTCCTTCTCGGCAGACGACAGGAGCGTCCTGTTCTCGGCGTTTCGTCAGCCGCTGGCGAGCAACGCGCAGTTCCCGATCGGGCTCATGACGCAGCTCTACTCGGTACCGGCGACCGGCGGTCGTGTCACGATGACGCTCCCCGTTCCCGCCGTGAACGCGGTGGTCGACGCCGGCGGCACGCGCATCCTGTACGAAGACGTGAAGGGATACGAGGATCAGTGGCGAAAGCATCACACCTCGAGCGTCACCCGCGACGTCTGGACGTACGATACCCGCGGCAAGACGTACGCGAAGCTGACGTCGGTGGCCGGGGAGCATCGCAATCCGATCTTCGACGGTGACGGCTACGTCTACCTCAACGAAGCGAGCGGGTCGTTCAATGTGGTGCGCGGGTCACTCAGCGACCCCACGGCGGCGACCCCGCTGACGCACTTCACCAGGAACCCGGTGCGCTTCCTCACCCGCGCCGACAACGGGACACTCTGCTTCGGCTACGACGGCGAGATTTACACCCTCGCCCGCTCCAACGGGGCGCAGCCGCAGAAGGTCGCGATCCGCATCGGGGCCGACGGGCGCTCGGCGATCGACGAGATCGTCCCGGTCAACGACAAGTTCACCGAGGCGACGCTGTCGCCTAACGGGAAGGAGTTCGCGTACGTCTTCCGGGGCGAGATCTTCGTCTCCAGCGTCGACGGCGGGACGACCAAGCGCATCACCGACACTCCCTGGCAGGAACGCAGCGTTCACTTCAGCCCGGACGGTCGCTCGCTCGTTTACGCGGCGGAGCGCGACAGCTCGTGGAACGTCTACACCACGACCATCGCGCGCGCCGAGGAGCCGTACTTCTCCTCGTCGACGCTCCTCAAGGAAACGCCGGTGGTGGCGACGACCGCCGAGGAGTATCAGCCCGACTTCTCCCCGGACGGGAAAGAGGTGGCGTACCTCGAGAACCGCGTCACGCTCAAGGTGATGAACCTCGCGACGCACCAGTCGCGCACGATCATGGAGGCGGAGCACAACTACTCATACGCCGACGGCGACCAGTACTACCAGTGGTCCCCCGACGGGAAATGGTTCCTCGTGCAGTTCGGTCTCAAGGACCGCATCTTCACCCCGCAGGTAGGTATGGTTGCGGCCGACGGAAAGGGGACGATTCACGACCTCACCCACAGCGGCTACAACAACATCGCCCCACTCTGGGTGCTGGGCGGGCAGGGGATGATCTGGTTCAGCGACCGTGAAGGAGCGCGCCAGCAAGGGGGAGGGACGATCACCGGGGATGTGTACGGGATGTTCTTCTCCCGTGCGGCGTGGGATCGCTTCCGCCTGTCGAAGGAAGAACTGGCGCTGGCCAAGGAGCGCGAGGCGAAGGACTCGACCGCGAAGGCCAAGGCGAAGAGCGATTCGACGGCGGCCAAGGCAAAGGGCGACTCGGCCCGCGCGCTCGTGATCGACTGGCCCAACCTCGATGAACGCAAGGCGCGCCTCACGGTGCACACCTCGTCGCTCAACGGATGGACGCTCTCCAAGGACGGCGAGCGCCTCTTCTACCTCACCGCGTTCGACAAGGGGAACGACATCTGGGTGACCGAGCTGCGCACGCACGACACAAAACTCTTCACCAAGCTCGGCGCCCGAAACGTCGGTGCGATGGAACTCTCGCCCGACGGCAAGTTCCTCTTCCTCCTCGCCGACGGGAAGGTGCAGAAGATCAACACCGAGAACGGCCAGGCGTCGCCCTTCCGCACCAACGGCGAGATGGTGCTGCGTCCGGCGGTGGAGCGCGACTACATCTTCGACCATGCGTGGCGCCAGTTCAAGGAGAAGTACTACCTCCCCGAGATCACCAGCGCCGACTGGGTCTACTACTACCGCACGTACAAGCGCTTTCTCCCCTACATCACGAACAACTACGACTTCACCGAGATGCTGAGCGAGATGCTCGGCGAGGTGAACGCATCGCATACGGGGAGTGGCTTCCGCCCGCAGGCGCCTAACACCGACCAGACGGCCGAGCTGGGGCTATTGTACGACCAGGCCTACACGGGGGCCGGGATCAAGGTCGCCGAGGTCGTCGTGGGCGGGCCGGTCGACAACGCCACGTCGCGCATTCGTGCCGGGAATATCATCGAGAAGATCGATGGTGAGGCGATCGAAGCGAACACCGACTATTACCGCCTCCTCAACCGCAAGGTCGACCGGCTGATCCTGCTATCGGTCTTTGATCCGGCGGCGAACGCACGTTGGGACGAGACGGTGAAGCCGATCGGAGGTGGCGCGGCGAACCAGCTGCTGTACGAACGCTGGGTGCGGCAGCGGCGCGCCGAGGTCGACTCGCTCTCGCACGGAACGGTCGCCTACGTGCATGTGCGCTCGATGAACGACGCCAGCATGCGCGATGTGTTCGAGGAGGCGCTGGGCCGCGGGTGGACGAAGGAGGCGATCGTCGTCGACACGCGGTTCAATGGCGGCGGCAACATCCACGAGCAGCTCTCGGATTTCCTGAGCGGCAAGGCGTACTTCGACATCATCCCGCACGGACAGAAGGTCGGCGTCGAGCCCGGCGACAAGTGGACGAAGCCATCGATCGTCCTCGTGAACGAGAGCGACTACTCCGACGCGCACCTCTTCCCGCTCGCGTACCGGGAAAAGAAGATCGGCCAGACCGTTGGCATGCCCGTGCCGGGCACTGGGACGTTTGTCTGGTGGGAAACGCAGATCGACCCGACCGTGTATTTCGGGATTCCGATGGGCGGGTGGCGTACCCCAGATGGGAAGTTCGGCGAGGGGAACCAGTTCGAACCCGACATCAAGGTGCGGATGGATCCCGCCGTGATGACCGCCGGGCGCGACCAGCAGCTCGAGGCGGCAGTGAAGGAGCTCATGAAGAAGGTGATGCCCAAGACAGCGCAGTAACGGGAAGAAACGAACGAGCCGCTGCACGCATCGTGTGCAGCGGCTCATTCTCGTTATGCCTGCGCCTAGTAGCGCGCCGTCAGGAACTGGGTGTGATCGTTGTACATGACCATGTTCTTCCCGTCCCAGACGTTCACCTTGAGCTGACTGAGGTCGGCCTCGTCGGCGAGGTTGAGCGAGTTCACGCAGTTCTGCAGCTGACGGGCCTTCGGCTTGTAGTGTCCGCTCTCGTTGCTGATGTAGATGATGCGCCCTTGCTGGAACTCGATCTCCCCGGCCGAGATCACGTCGGCCCCGGCGTTGAGACTCGAGTGGTTGTGCTGCGCGTCGCCCGTGCCGTCGTAGACGCGCGTCCGCTTGTTGTAGAAGATCCCCACTGGCATCGTGATCAGGTTGCCGTATTTGTCCATCGCGTACAGCTCGTGCCCGACCGAGGTGTAGGGGACGCCGTCCTGCTTGTAGTACAAGCCGTTTTCGCACCAGGTGAGGAATTTCGAGACGCGATCGGTCTTGCGGACGAAGTTGACCTCGGAGCGCTGCGAGACCATCCCCATGTATTCGCCCGCTTCGACCATCGCGACGATCTCCTCGTAGTCCGTCGACGAGATGTCCTTGATCTCCTTCCCGTGCACGCGCGTGAGGAGGTTCACGCCGGCGCGATTGGAGGCGAGGTCGGCGACGGTGCCGTCGCTTGCCTTCACCGCCTTGAGCTTCGCCGCCCCCGCTGCCTTGAGCACTTCTCCTACCAGGCTCCCCGCCTTGGGCGCGATCCCCTGATCCTTGGAGACGCCCGCCTTCTTGGCCGCGAGGAATTCCTTGCGCTCGTGGCTATAGCCTTTGCCCAGCGAGCGGAGCCCGCTCTTCTTCCCCTGCACCTTCTTCTTCTCGTAGCTCAGCGCGGCCTTGCGCAGGCTGGCGATGTCAAAGCCCAATTGCCGGAGGTCGCGCTCCACTTCGGCGACGAGCGCCTGGATCTTCTTGAGGCGGAGGCTGAAGTTCTCGGTGCGCTTGTCGCCGTGCTTCTGCGCCTTGCGCCATCCCCAGCCGATCGCGGCGGTGTAGACGGCGATCAGGTTGCCTTCCGTCGGCTGCAATTCCGCCGCCCGCACGCGCTCGTCGAGCGCCTTGAGTTCCTTCCCGCGTCCGCACCACTTGATCTCGGTCCCATCGTAGAAATCCTTGTACGACATCATCGGACGGCGACTCCTGGCGTGGATCGTTGTCGCGCCACGCGACGGGGCAGGGGATCTGCGCTGCGCGAGCGGAGCGGAAAGATTGAGGGCGGTCAACATCGGCGGCAACGCCCCCGTCCATGGTGGCTCGCGAGGCCTCGGTCACGTTTCGACCACGACCAGCGCACATCCCCCTGCCGTATCGGCCGGGCGACCATACCGGTCATTGGCGCCGCGACCGGAAGGCGCGCACCTTTCGGCGCAACCGCCATCACCCGTCACTCCCACGATGCCGCCGCGCGCGAGCGGCGTGCCGCGAGGATCCGTCGAATGGAACGCAGCGCTCCCAACCCTCCGACCTCCGCCGATGGCGACGACGATGTCGCTCGCTGGTTGCTGGAGAGCGACCCGTCGATTCGCTGGCAGGTAATGCGCGACCTGCAGGGAGAATCGGCAGAGGTGGTCGCTCGCGAGCGCGCGCGGGTGGCGCGCGAGGGGTGGGGGGCGCGATTGCTCGCCATGCAACGCCCGGACGGCAACTTCGGTGATGGCGAGCGCACGCCGTTCTGGCGCTCGAATCTCTACACCCTCCTCCACCTCCGCGCGCTGGGCGTCGTCCCGGACGACGAGCGCGTGCAGGCGGCGATCGCCCGAGTGCGCGCGCACGTCGATTGGGGAGAGGAGTTCGGCAGCTCTCCCTTCTTCGAGGGAGAGGTGGAGCCCTGCATCAACGGAGGGACGCTTGCGTTAGGCGCCTATTTCGGTGTCTTGAGCCCGCGCCTCGCCGACCGCCTCCTCGGCGAGCAGCTCTCAGATGGCGGATGGAACTGCGAGGCGGAGCGCGGCTCGGTGCGCTCGTCGTTCCATACGACCATCTGCGTGCTGGAGGGATTGCTCGAATACGAGCGCGCGAACCCCTCGCATCGCGGCGTGCGCGAGGCGCGTCGACGTGGGGAGGAGTACCTCCTCGAACGGAAGCTCCAGCGGCGCCTCTCGACCGGCGAGCGCATCGAGGCGAGGAAAGGGGCGCGCTGGATGCGGCCGTGGACCGAGTTCGTCTTCCCGACGATGTGGCAATACGACGTACTGCGGGCGCTCGACTACCTGCGAAGCGCGAACACGACGCCCGACGAGCGAATGGCCGAGGGCGTGGAGGCGGTGCTCGCGCGCCGACAGGGCGATGGACGCTGGCTCCTCGACGGAACGCCGCGCGACTCGTTCGACGAGCACATGGAGGATGAAGTGGGCGCCCCCAGCCGCTGGATCACGCTGCGGGCCCGTCGAGTGCTCGAATGGTACGCGACGGGGAGTTCAGCCGCGCGCTAGCAGTTCGTCGATCGTGCGCGCGAGGTAGGCTTCCTGGTCGATGCAGACCCAGGTGTGCACGGCGTCGGGGAGCGCGCGCTCCTCGCCGCGTGGGACGGAGGCCGCGAGGGCGCGATGCACGATTCGCTTTCCATCGTTGAGGGCGCGCTGGATGGGGACGGGGAGGAACTGCGTCGGTCCTTCTTCGGTCCCCATCGCCGTCAGGACGATGACCGGGACATCGGGGGTAGGCGGGGCGGCGCGCAGCTCGTCGTAGACCAGCCGGTTGACATTGCGCCCTTCCTCGAGCCCCGTGCGAGCTCGCACCATGTGCTGGGCGACGAGCGCTTCGCGCACCCCTGCGGGAAGTCGCAACAGCTTTTGTGTCATGGTGACCTTCCAGAGCGCGAGGAGTTCGGTCGGGAGCTCGGGAAGTGGAGCGGCGTCGGCGGCGTCGCTCATCGCGCGCACTTCCGGTGGGTAGTGCGCCGGTCCGTCCTCGTGCGCCGGGTCGACCAGGAGGAGGGCGCGTACGTCGTCCGGAAAGAGTTGGGCAAAGTGCCTCGCGATCGCGCCACCTAACGAATGACCGACGAGGATGTACGGAGCGGGGAGGGCGAGCACCCGCAGGAGAGCGCACAGCTCCCGAGTCACCGTGCCCAGCGATCGCGGGAGCGTGACGTCCTCGCTCCAACCGGTCCCGCCGCGGTCGTAGACGACGGTCGTCGCACGCTGCGACACGCGCTCCTGAAGCCCGTAGAAGTCCAGCCCCATCGCCCCGGCGCCGGGCAGGAAGACGACAACCGCGTCACCCGATCCGCGCACGCGAGTGAAGAGATGCGTTTTGCCCACGGCGATTCGTCGCCCATCCGATGGAAAGGGGACCGGAGGAGCAGCGGCTGCAACGACAGGAAGCGGGTCGGACATCGCAGGCTCCTCTGGGCGGCTGGAGGCGGGCGTGGACGAGTGTTATATTCTCAATATTGAGAATGATACCGGAGCGTCGTGCGAATGTCCACGCCTGCGTCTGACCTCCTCATGCACCCGGTGCGCATTCGACTGGTGAATGCGCTCTCGGGCGACCGTACCCTCACGACGGCCGAGCTGTGCGAACGCCTCCCGGGCGTCTCGCAGGCGACCGTGTATCGGCACGTCGCGGCGCTCGTGAAAGGGGGCATTCTACGGATCACGGGGGAAGAGCAGGTACGCGGGACGGTCGAGCGACGGTACGCCCTACGTCGCGATCGCGTCCGCTTCGACGAGCCCGCCGCAGCACGCATGACCAAGAGCGATCACCGTCTCGTCTTCACCGCCGCGCTCGGGGCGCTACTCGCCGAGTTCAACGCGTATCTCGATCGGCGGGGTGCCAACCCCCTCCGCGATGCTGTAAGCTATCGCCAGTTTGTTGCGTGGCTCACCGACGAAGAACTGGGCGCCGTCGTCGCACAGGTCGGCGCGATCTTGCAGGATATCGCGGCGCACGCACCGCGCGAGGATCGCACGCCGTACCTGCTGAGCACCATACTGTTCCCCGCCGAGCTGCGCGAGCGATCCGAGTAGCTGCGTGAGCGTTGTGCGACGCATGCCGGCTCGTCGAACGCGAGTCGCGTCCAGCGGGGCGCCGACGCGTCAATACTGTCGCCGGCGCGGGATCGGCCATCCGACGCCGAGGAGTGCGCTCATGCGAGAGCGGTACGTGGCAAGCCGCGCGCTCGCCGAGTCGGCAGCTGCAAGATCGGCGAGTTCGCTCGTGTCGCGTCGCCAATCGAAGAGCTGCTCGCGTCCGTCGTTGTAGTGGATGAAGTGTCCCGCCGTATCGAGCAACGCGCGGATCGGGCCCGTGCGCGTGAGGTTGCTCCTGGTCGGATTCACTGCCTCGGCGGCTTCGGAGAGGACGGGACTCAGCGTGGCGAGATCCTCGTTGCGCCACGCGTGCGCGAGCGACGCGCCGGGGATCGCTCCCTCCTCGCCGCCGGCCATGTCAACCAGCGTCGCGGCGATGTCGCGGAGTGAAACGATCGTGGGTACTCGCGTACCGGCGGGGGCGCGCCCAGGCGCGCGCACGAGCAGCGGGACGTGAATGAGCGGGAGATAGAGCGAGTTGCCGTGCCCGTTGAGTTTGTGCTCGCCGAATTGCTCCCCATGATCGGCCGTGACGATGAGGACGGTGCGATCGAGGTCGCCACGCGAACGGAGCCGCTCCACGATGCTTCCGATGATGCTGTCCTCGTAGGCGATGGCGCCGTCGTACTGGTCGAGCTTGCGGCGCCCCTTGCCGAAGCGGTCGTGGAAGCCGTCCGGAGAACGGTAGGGCGCGTGCGCATCGAAGAAGTTGAGCATCGCGAAGTACGGGGGACGGGCGCCGTCACTCCTCGTCTCCCCGTCACCTGCAACGACGCGATCGCGCCAGGCGAAGAAGTGCGTGGCAATGTCGGCGGCCGTCTGCGGCTCGGCCTTCCGGACCGTGGTCGTGCGCAAGTCGGGGTGCAGGATCGCCTGCTTGATCTTCCAGCGCCCGCCGTCGCGAATGGCCTCGAGGACGAGGCGCGCCGAGCCAGTCTGGCTCAGCGTCGTGCTCCACAGCGCCTGCCACCACGAAAACGGGAAGTCCTCGTAATGCGCGAAGCCGCGCGCGATGCCGAGCTGGTAGCCCGCGTAGCCGGCGTTGGCCATGAAGCCGCCGGTGCGGTATCCCAAACGATCCACAACCTGCGCGACGGTGGTGAGGGAGTCGTACATCGGGTTGACATAGTCGGCGCCGGCCTGGCTCGCCCACAGACCGGTCATCATGCTCGCGTGCGATGGCGCAGTCCACGGCGCGGTGGAGAAGGCCGCGTCGAACACCGTCGATTCGCGGGCCAGCGACTCCAGGACCGGGGTGGTGGGGCGGGAGTATCCGTACAGGCTCAGGCTCGACGCGCGCACCGTGTCGAGGATGAGGAGGATGATGTCGGGGCGTGATGCGGTCGCTCCCGCTCGAGCGGCGTCGCCCTCGGCGATCGCCGCGGAGAGCCTCCCTCCGCTCACTCCTCCGGCGATGGCTAACACCAGAATGCCACCGAGGATGATGCGGGTCAGCCAGCGCCTCGCGCGCGCTCTCTCGCGCACGACCCATGCGCCGGCCATCGTGCCCACGCCGAGTGCGAGCACGAGTTGCGACAGGGGGTGGATGCGCTGGAAGAGGAGCAGGATCGAGAACGCACCGAGCGCGATGAGCAGCGTGGCCGCGAACCGCAGTCCGGCCCACCGGCGGAGGAGGGTGATTGCGAGCAGGACCGGAATCGCGGCCAAGAGAAACTCGGCCACGTATCCCCCCAGCGCGAGCCAGGCGAATTCCCGCCCGGTCCAGGTGAACTCCTTCAGGACGCGGAATCGAAACTCGACCTGCGCCACGTGGACGCAGGCAGCCACCACCGCGAAGCCGACGGCGAGCCGCAGGACGTCGCCGATCGTCGCGTTCGGACTCGGAGGGAGCGGAGCGGATGCCGGGGGAGTAAGCGCGTCTGAGTCGGCCATGGCGTGTGAAGCGCGAGCGCCCCTCGATGCGGCCACATCGCGCGCGTCGATGGCTCCCGGTTGAGGGTGCGGGCGCAACATGGGGCTCCGCCCCCCGCCGCGCGAGTGACCTATCGCACGCTCGCGCCCGCCGTCGTCGGATGCGCGCGCGATTCGCGCCTCCCCTTGCGCGATGGTGCAAGTTGGTGGTGGACTCTACGCCCCTCCATGCGTCATCCCGTATCCCCTCGCGTCATGCTCTCGCGCTTCTCTCGCGCTGCGGCGTTTCTCGCAGCGGCATTCCTCGCGCCCGCCGCCGCCTCCGCGCAGGCGACGACCATCACGGTCCCGCCGCGCGTCCTCGTCTTCTCGAAGACCGCGGGTTTCCGTCACAGCTCGATCGAGACCGGCGTGGCGACGATCCGCGCGCTCGGGAAGGAGATGGGCTTCGACGTCGACGCCTCGGAGGACGCCGCGGTCTTCACCGACCGCAACCTCCGCCGGTATCGCGCGGTCGTCTTCATGAGCACGACGGGCGATATCCTCAACGACACGCAGCAGGGCGCCTTCGAGCGCTACATCCAGGCGGGCGGGGGATGGGTCGGCGTACACTCCGCGACCGACACCGAGTACGACTGGCCGTGGTACAACCACCTGGCCGGTGCGTACTTCACCAGCCACCCCAACAACCCGAACGTACGCTCGGCGGACTTCGTGACCGTCGACTCGACGCACGGCTCCACACGGGGATTGCCGGCCCGCTGGAAGCGCACCGACGAGTTCTACAACTTCAAGTCGATCGACCCGAGCATCCACGTCCTCGTGGAGATCGACGAGAAAAGCTACGAGGGGGGAATCAACGGGGCGCACCACCCCATGAGCTGGTATCACGACTTCGACGGCGGGCGCGCGTGGTACACGGCGATGGGGCACACCGAGGAGACGTACACCGAGGCGCCGTTCCTCACCCACCTCAAGGGAGGGTTGCGCTACGCCATGGGGAGCGGCGTGCTGGATTACCGGAAGGCGCGCCCCGAAGAGAACCGCTTCACCCCGGTCGTCCTCGCCGAGAAGTTCGTCGAGCCGATCGAACTCGCCGTGCTCCCCGACGAGCGCGTCCTCTTCATCGAGCGTCGCGGTGCGATCAAGCTCTACACGCCGAAGGACAAGCGTGTGCACCAGATCGGCTTCATCCCGGTGAGCCTTCAGTACACGACTGGGGAGCGCGCCGAGGATGGTCTGCTGGGGCTGGCCCTCGATCCGGGCTTCGCGACCAACGGGTGGGTCTACATGTACTACTCGCCGGAGGGGCCCGAGCCCAAGAACGTGCTCGCGCGCTACCACATGAGCGGCGACTCGATCCACATGGCCTCGGCCAAAATCCTGCTCGAGATCCCTACACAGCGGGAGCAGTGCTGCCACACGGGGGGCTCGATCGCCTTCGACGCCCATGGCAACCTGTTCATGTCGACTGGGGACAACACCAATCCCTTCGCCACCGGATACGCGCCGATCGACGAGCGTTCTGGGCGCGCGCCGTGGGACGCGCAGAAGTCGTCGGCCAACACGAACGACCTGCGCGGGAAGATCATCCGTATCCATCCGGAGCCCGACGGGACGTACACGATTCCCGAGGGAAATCTCTTTCCCCCGGGGACGCCGAAGACTCGCCCCGAGATCTACACCATGGGGCACCGCAACCCGTACCGCATCGCCGTCGATCCGCACGACGGCGTCTTGTACTGGGGGGATGTGGGGCCTGACGCCTCCGTCGACTCGGTCGATCGTGGTCCCAAGGGACACGACGAGGTGAATCGCGCGCCGCGCCCCGGCAACTACGGCTGGCCGTATTTTGTCGGCAACAACAAGGCGTATCGCGACGTGGATCAGGCGACGATGATCGCCGGCCCCGCCTTCGATCCCCAGCACCCGGTGAACGATTCGCCCAACAACACCGGGATGCGCGACCTGCCGCCGGCGATGCCGGCGTTCTACTGGTATCCGGCCGGTCCTTCGCCGGAGTTCCCGCTCCTTGCAACTGGCGGGCGAACGGCGATGGCCGGCCCGGTGATCCACAAGGAGGACTTCACTCGCGCCGCGCGCCCGTTCCCGACGTACTACGACGGCAAGCTCCTCACCTACGAGTGGATGCGCGGATGGATCATGGCCGTCACGATGGACTCGGCGGGGAACTACGCCTCGATGGAGCGCTTCATGCCGAGCCACAAGTTCGCCAATCCGATCGACATGGCGTTCGGTCCCAACGGCGACCTGTATGTGCTCGAGTACGGGACGACCTGGTTCTCGGGGAACGACGACTCGCGACTCATCCGGATCGAGTACAATGCGGGAAATCGTGCGCCGGTGGCCGTGGCGAGCGTCGATCGCGCAGCGGGCGCGCTCCCGATGCGCGTGCAACTGTCGGCCGCGGGGAGCAAGGACGCCGACGATGATTCGCTGCGATATGCGTGGACGGTGCGCGGGCGTGATGGCGCGGTCGTCCGCCGCCTCACCGGCGCGAGTCGCACGCTGACTCTCTCCACGCCCGGCCGCTACTCGGCCACGCTGACGGTCACCGATGCGCACGGCGCGCGCGGCACGGCCGAAGTGCAGGTGGCGGCCGGCAACGAGCCGCCGAAAGTCGGGATCGATCTCGCGGGGAGCAATGGCTCCTTCTTCTTTCCCGGACGCCCGGTGCAATACGCGGTGCGGGTGACCGATCGCGAGGACGGCTCGCTCGCTCGTGGGACGATCGCGCGCAATCGCGTGCGGGTGACGGCGGAATACATGGCCGAAGCGCCCGAACCTGGTGCCGGCGGCGTGACCATACCGCACGCCGAAGGGCGTCGCCTCATCGAGGCCGGTACCTGCCTCTCGTGCCACAACCTGGAGAAGGCGTCGGTGGGGCCGGCCTACAGTGCGGTTGCCGCCAAGTACAAGGGCGATTCGAGTGCGGTGGGGCGCCTGGCGCGAAAGATCCGGAGCGGAGGGAGCGGCGTCTGGGGCGCGGTGATGATGCCGCCGCACCCGCAGCTCACCGATCCGCAGGCGCGACAAATCGTGCAGTACATCCTGAGCCTCGCCGACGCGCCAAGCGGCGGACCGACACTTCCCGTCAAGGGAGAATACACGCCCCCCGATTCCGCCGCGCGGGCGACCGGCGGCGCGGTGGTGCTGCGCGCATCGTACACCGACCTCGGGGGCAACGGACTGTTAGGTGCCGCCGCCGAGACGACCGTCGTCCTGCGGGCGCCCACGATCGTGGTGGCAACGACCAAGCTCTCCGAAGGCGTCCAGCACATGTCGGTGCCGCAGATCCCGGTCGAGATCACCATCGCCGGTGGCGACGGCGGATTCGCCAATCTGGGGAAGCTCGACCTCGCTGGCATCTCGGCCGTGACCCTCACGGCGCAGGCACCGGCCGCGTACGGAGCGGCCGGCGGCAAGGTCGAAGTGCATATCGACTCGGCGACCGGCCCGCTCATCGGGACGACGGCGATGATCACGGCGAGCAACGATTCGCTCCCGGTGCAGGCGCGCGCCGAGTTGCAGCCGACGCGGGGGATGCACGAGGTGTATCTGGTCTTCCGGAAGGAAGGGACGGCGGCTGCGGGGATGCTGTTCGTGTTGCTGACGGCGACGTTCGAGGCCGCGGCAGGCGGGCGCTAGTTCAGGAAAGCGATGTTGAAGTTCGTGTCGGTGAACGCCAGCGCTCCGTCCCAGCAGGCGACTTCAATCGTCACCGGGCTACGAGTCACCACGCGCTGCGCGCACCGCCGCCAGCTGCCCGCATTTTCGGCGGGACTGAGCAGAATCGCCGGGTCGGTTCCGGTGATGTTGTTCCCGCCGAAAGTGACGGAGTAGCGCCCAGCCGCAAGTCGCGAAAGCGTCGTCGCCCCCGCAGGGTTCACTCCCTGCGCGATGGCGTTGCTCCTGACGGTGGCCCACGCGTACGCCTGTCCGGCTCGCCCCTTGTGAAAGGCGAGAACATCCTGCGTGACCGCCTGCAGGGTGGGACCCGATGTCCGATCAACACAGCTCACGTCGACGGAATGCGCCGTACTGCCGGAGCTTTCGCAGGCGAGTCCTGCAGTCAGCTGCGATGACCAACCCGACCCGAAAGCGACGTATGGCGTGGCGAACGTGACGCCCAGGTCGTGCTGAATGGTATTGGCGCCGGTCGTCATGATCTGCATCGGGGCCCCCCAACTGTTCCACGACTGGGCGGGCGTCGCCGGCGTGGACGGCAGCGAAGCGGGCGCGTGCGTGAATCCGGCGTACTGCGCGTTCGCGCGCGTCCCGGCGAGCACGTTGTCGCCGACGATCACGACGCGAAACGGGAAGTCAGCCGACGTTCCGTTCGCAGTGTAGCAATTCACGTTGGCGCCGACGAACGCTTGCGCGGTAATGAGATTGCTCAAGCGGCAGTCGCTCATTGGGGCGGTGAGGCTCGCGACTGCTCCACCCGCCTCGGGGACGACGAGCGCGGTAAACGACGTGCCCACCAAGCCACTCGCCGCAGCGTCGAAGATGACGCCGTAGCTTCCCGGGCCAATCCGGCGGATCACGGTGACCACTCCGCCGGTCAACGTGCGCGAGGCAACGACAGTCGCGGCGCCGCTGATGCTCGCCCACGCCATCGGGATGATGGAACGCACCGTGAGAGTGCCGCTACCGGTGACGCCGTCGACCGTAGCGCTGACGGTCGTCGTGCCGGGGCGCTGTGTTTGGACTACCACCCCTCCCACACCAGCTTGCGTGGTGACCAGGTCTGATGCTTCGCACTGTTTGCCTGGCGCGCCGAACGCCGGGTCTAACGGAAACGCGGAGGGCCCGCAGACCAGGTTGCCGGGTCCGCCGTGCGTGTAGCTGTATGTGCTGCCGCCCGGAAGTCCCCAGCGGACAATCTTGGGGCCCGGCAAGCTGCACGTCTGTCCGTCATCTGCGCACTTGCTCCATGTCCCGGATGGCGGTATGACGGCGATGCCCTGTGATGCGGCGCTCCATGTGGCGGTCCGAGAGAGGATCGTGCGTCCCTGCGCGTCGCGCGCGGTCACGTAGGCGTACGTCGTCTCTCCCGGGTTGAGCGTGGCGCTGTTGAACGTGACCGACACCGACGCGACGGGCTGCGGGTTGACGATGAGCAGTGCCTCCCCGGCGGCATTTCCCGACCATGCCCTGACGTACACCTGCCCGTCCGACACGGCGGTCACGAGGCCGTTGTTGTCGACGGTTGCGTACACAATGCTCGATGTGGTCCACGTGATCGGACGCCCCGTGAGCACATTCCCGTTCGCGTCCTTCAACACAGCGCTTGCCTGCGTCGTCTGACCCGGATCGATCGCGTTCGACGCCAGCGTGACGACGATGCTCGCGACTGGAACGACGGTCACCGTCAGCGATGCCTGTCCGCTCTTCCCCTCGGACGTCGCGCTGATGGTCGCCGACCCGGGCGCAACGGCGGTTACGAGTCCACTCGTCGCGTTCACCGTCGCTACAGCCGTATTCCCAGATGCCCACGCGATCGTCCGCCCGGTGAGGATCGTTCCCTTGCTGTCGCGCAGCGTGGCCGTCGCCTGCGTCGTCGTTCCCTCGGCGATGCTCGCCGACGCGAGCGCCACCGACACCGTTGCAACCGCGGGGGTCGCGACGCTCACCGATGCCTGACCGCTCTTTCCCTCCGACGTCGCCGTGATCGTGGTGCTTCCGTCGGCGACGGCCGTGACGAGCCCCGTCGCCGGATCGACTGTCGCCACCGCGACATTCGCCGAGCTCCACGTGATCGTGCGCCCCGTGAGCGTGTTCCCGTTTGCATCGCGCAACACGGCGACGCCCTGCGTGCGGTCGCCGGGGGCGAGTGCGCTCGAGTTGAGCGTCACCGAGACCGTCGCCACGCCCGCTTGCGTCGCTGCCGATACAGTGATCGTCGCCTGCCCGGTGTGCCCTTCGGAGGTCGCGATGATCGTGGTCGTCCCCGGAGCGACGGCGGTCACGAGTCCGCTAGTGGAATTGACGACGGCGACCGCGAAGTTCGCCGTTGACCAGGTCACGCTGCGCCCCGAGAGAAGATTCCCCTGCGCATCACGGAGTGCGGCCGATGCCTGCGTCGTCTGCGTGGCGGAGATGGCCGACGCACCGAGTGACACCGAAATGGTGGCGACGGGAGCCGGAGACACGCGGAGTGTTGCACTCGCCTGTTTGCCTTCGATCGTGGCGGTGATGGTGGTCGTTCCCACGCCGATGGCGGTGATCGCTCCCGACGTGGCGTTGACCGTTGCGATGCCCGGGTCCGACGAAGTCCACCCCACGGCGCGTCCGGTGAGCACGTTGCCTTGCGCGTCGCGGGCGAGTGCCGTTCCCTGCGTGGTGCCGCCGACCGTCAGCGCGCTGTCGGCCAACTGCAACGACACCGAGGCGACCGGGACGGCCTGCACCACCACCGTCGTCACGCCGACCACTCCCTCGGCGCTCGCTCGGATCGTCGCCTGTCCCGGAGCGATGGCGGTCACGACGCCGCTCGTCGCGCCGACGCTGGCAATGGCACCCTGCTCGGAACTCCAGGCGATGGCGCGTCCGGTCAGGACGCGACCGCGAGCGTCGAAGAGCGTCGCAGTCAGCGCGCGCGTCGTACCGACGATCAGCGCCGCTGCGTTATTGGGGATGTTGATACTGGCGACCGCTGCCTCCGTCACCTGCAACGTCGCCTCTCCGGCGATGCCATCGGCAGACGCGACAATCGACGTCGTGCCCGGCGCGATTGCCGTTACCACGCCGCTGGCCGCATCGATCGACGCCACGGCCGCGTTGGAGGTGGTCCACATGACGGGATGTCCCACGATCGGCGCGCCGGTGCGGTCGAGTGCCGTCGCCGTCGCCTGCGTCGTCGCCCCGAGTTCGATCGAGGACGCGCTCAACGCCACGGTGAGGCTACTGACGCGCGGAAGCGTGACACTAACCGTGGCCTGCGCCACGTGGCCCTCGACCGTGGCGGTGACCGTTCCGTCTCCCACACTCACACCGCTCAGCACTCCAGCCGCGTCGATCGAGACGATCGCAGGCGCAAGGGTAGTCCAGGTGACTGGTCGATCGGTTACCAGGTTGCCGCGCGCATCGCGAACCGTCGCGCTGAGCGCCACATGCTCCAGCAGGGGGAGCGTGTACGACGCGGGCACGATGGACACCGACGCGATCGCTGGAGAAGACACGATCACGTGGCTCGACGCAGAATGTCCCGCGGTATTGGCAGTGACGTCGGTTTCCCCAGCACCGACGCCCGTTACGCGTCCGGAGCCGTCGACCGTTGCGATCGCCGGCGACGCACTCGACCAGGAGACGGTCGGCGTCGCTCCGCATCCCGTCGACGAGACGCTGGCGTTGAGCGAGGTCGACTCCCCGATCGCCAGCGAGACTGCGGATGGGGTGACGGAGAGGGCGCTTACCGTGCACGGCGCTACGGGCGTCTCGCCGCCGCCCCCACCGCCGCATGAGACCACCGAGGAGAGAAGGAGCACGCCCCCTAGGGCGGCGCCGATTCGTCGAGTCGACCTGCGCGCTCCAATCGACTTCCCCATCCCCCGCAACCTGTTCTGCATCGCTCGACGAGCCTCCCTGCAACTGGCGGGACACACCATCCCGCACGGCGCGTCGAACGTAGCCGGGCTGGGCCGGAGCGACAAGAGGAAATAATCGCCCCTCCTGTGCCAACCGCATCTCGTCGGCGGGTGTCAACTGCGCACCGCTCCTCTTCCGACGTCGCATTCATCCCGCGCCCCATGCGATACGCGCTCCGCTCCCTCCTGCGCACTCCAGCCTACACGATCGTCGTCGTCCTCACGCTCGCCCTGGGGATCGGCGCCAACGCAGCGATCTTCACCGTGGTCAATGCGGTCCTGCTGCGACCACTCGGCTATCGCGACCCCGATCGTCTCGTCTTCCTGGAGCGCGACAACTCGACTTCCGTCGCGCCTGCGACCTTTCTCGACTGGAAGGAGGAGTCGCGCGCATTCGCGCAGATGGCTGCTGCCGAGTATTGGACGCCGAGCCTCGCGGGAAAGGGGAGTCCGGTCGAGGTGCCGGCGCTGCATGTGAGCGGCGAGATGTTTCGTATGCTAGGGGTGCAGCCGGCGATGGGGCGAACCTTCGGCGACGACGCCTCGCACGCCGGGAGCGATCACGTCGTCGTGGTGAGCCAGGGCTTCTGGAAGACGCACCTCGGCGGCGATCCGAAGGCGATCGATCGAACGATTCAGCTCGACGGCGAGCCGTACATCGTCGTTGGTGTGATGCCGCCGGACTTCATGTTCGCGCCGTTCTGGGCCACGTCGGCGACGCTCTGGGCGCCGCTCGTCCTCGACGCGCGGTTGAACGATCGCGGCGGATCCTCGCTGCGCCCGTTCGCCAGGTTGGCCGACGGCGTCTCGCTTTCCGCCGCACGCAGCGAGATGCGCGACATCAACGCGCGCATCGACGCGCGACTCGGCCAACCGACGCGCGCGCTCGACGTCACGCCGCTGCGCGACAAGGTCGTCGGCGACATCCGCGACAAGCTATACATCCTCCTCGCGAGCGTGGCGTTCGTCCTGCTGATCACGTGCGCCAACGTCGCGCATTTGCAGCTGATGCGCGGGGCGGCGCGCGAGCGCGAGTTCGGCGTGCGCATGGCGCTCGGTGCGACGCCCGCCCAGGTGTCTCGGCAATCGTTGGTGGAGAGCATCCTGCTGTCGCTCGCTGGCGCTGTACTCGCGCTCGTGCTGGTCCTTGTCGGGATTCGTGTCCTTGTCGCCGTCGCCCCGCCCGACATTCCGCGGCTGTCAGCCATCTCCGTCGACTGGCGAGTCGTGGCGTACCTGGTTGCCGCGGCACTCGCGTCGGCGATCCTGTGCGGGATCGCACCGTCGATCCTTGCCTCGCGCACGAACGTGGGGCGGCTGATGCAGGGGGGTGGTAGGGGCGGTACGGACGGGCGCGAGCGGCGTCGTACGCGAAGCCTCCTCGTCATGAGCGAGTTCGCCATCGCCGTGGTCCTCCTCGCCGGCGCGGGACTCGTGGTGAAGAGCTTCGCCGCGCTCACCTCGATCGATCCGGGCTTCGATCCGGCGAACGTCGCATCGATGGTCGTGTCGGTGAAGGGGTCGAGCCGAAGTGCGCCGGCGTCGCGTGCGGAGTTCTATCGCGAGTTGATCGCTCGCGTCTCGCAACTCCCCGGCGTCGTGTCGGCGAGCGCCATCAACCATCTCCCCCTACACGGTGACAGCTGGAACCTCGGCTACATGGAGGAGGGAGGGAGCTATCCCGACGAAGCAACGAGACCGCACGCGCTCTTTCGCATCGTTCACCCGGCGTACTTCCGTACGATGCGCATCCCGATGCTGCGCGGACGCGATTTCGTGGCAGCGGATCGTGGATCGTCCGCGCGCCCGGTGATCGTCAACGCGCGCCTCGCCGAGCATCGCTGGCCGAAGCGCGATCCCATCGGCCGACGCCTCGAAGTCCCGGGGGTTGGTGAACCGGGGGAGCTGTTCACGGTTGTCGGCGTCACGGGAAATGCCAAGCAGGGGTCATGGGCCGCCGATGAGACAGATGAGATGTTCTTCCTCTCCGATCAAGCGCTCGTGGGCGCCGACACGGTGGATGCACGCGTCACCTCGTTCAATCCACCACGCATGACGCTCGTCCTACGCACGGAGGGCGCGCCGTCCACGGTGCTCGCGCCGGTCCAGGACGAAATCGCTCGCCTGGCGCCCGGCGTCACGATCTCCGATGTCATCACAATCGAGGGAGCGATCGGCGAGCAGGTCGCCACGCCGCGATTCTATGCCTTGCTGATGAGCACGTTCGCACTCGTAGCGCTCGTGCTTGCCGCGGTTGGCGTGTACGGTGTGATCAGCTATTCCGTGTCGCGGCGTGCGCGCGAGATGGGGATTCGCATCGCGCTCGGCGCCGGGGCCGCGGGGGCGTTCCGGCTCATTCTTCGCGAGGGACTCGCTCTTGCAGCTGTCGGCGGTGCCATTGGATTGGCGCTGGCGCTCGCCCTCTCGCGTTTCCTCCGCGCGCTCCTGTTCGGCGTGGCGCCGACCGACCCGCTCACGTTCGTGTTCGTGGCGTTAGCGCTCGGTGTGGTGGCGCTGGTGGCGTCGGCGCTGCCGGCGCGACGTGCGTCGCGGCTCGACCCGGTCGAGGCCCTGCGGGGGGAGTAAATCGCGGCTCGATCACAGGCGGCGATTCGCGGTGAATAGTGAGGTAGCGCCCGCTTGTCCTACGCCTCGGGGTACTGGCGGAGGACTGCTTGGGCATGCAATCGATGCGTGCGAGAGAGAGGACACGCTGTCGAGCGTGGCGAGCGCCCATTACGTTGTCGGCATGCAGCTCCAACGAAGAAATGCGTGCATCCTGTTGATCGCGGCGATGGCGTGCGGTGGAGGAAGCGAGCCCCCCACGCCACCGGTGTCGGTGAAGGCGCCGCTCCGCATTTCGCTCGCGTCGGGAAACGATCAGTCCGGCGAGCCCGACGATGAACTTCTGCAGCCGATCGTCGCGCGACTGGTCGATGCTGACAATCAGGCTGTTCCCAACTACACGGTGCGATTCAGCGTCGCCGCCGGCGCTGGCAAGGTGGGCCTCGTTGGCGCAGTCGCCGGCAACGCACCCGTAACGGCGGTGACCGACGCCGCGGGGCTGGCGCGCGCCACGTGGCGACTTGGTGCCGACACCGTGTCCGTCCAAGAGGTACACGCCACGGCCGACGGGGTCGATCAGCCCGCCGTGTTCACGGCAACTGCGTTCCACTCCTACTACGTGAACCTCGAGTCGGGCGGTCTGCAATCGGGGAAGGTGGGGGATACGCTGCGACTCTCACTCGTGGTGCGCACGGTCGACGCGAAGCAGCACTTCGCGGCGAAAGTGCGGGTGCGTTGGAGCGTGTCGTCGCCGACGGCGGTGCTCGTGCTCCCTGACACGGTGTCCGATGCGCAGGGGCTCGCGCGCGCGCGCCTGGTCTTGCCTCGGACCGTGGGCCCGCTGCATGTGACGGTGTCGGCACCCTCGGGGAACGCGGTGTTCGACGAATCCGCGCTGATCGGCGACTTGTCGCAGATTGTCGTGTCGCGCGCTTCGGTCGACTTGCCGATGGATGGCATGGCAGCGCTGGTCTCGGCGCAGACGGCGGATCGATTCGGGAATCCGATCGAGGGCAACAGGCTCGCGGTCCGGGTGATCGACTCGGCGGTGGCCAACGTGACGGTGGACGAGCGGGAGATCGTGGCGCGAGATGTCGGATCCACGTTGGTCGAGTTCCGATCGAATGACCTGACGGCGACGATTCCAGTTTCGGTGAGCTCGTTCGCGAAAGTCTTCGCCTTCGGCTCCGCGCTTTGCGGAGTGTCGGCGACTCACCGGGCGTCGTGCTGGAACATGGAGCGCGCGACCGATTCGGTGCGATCACTGGAATTCGGCCCTGTCGAGCAGCTCGCCGCGGCGGGCGAGGTGAACTGCCTGCTGCTGCTCGACGCCTCGACCAAGTGTTGGGGAAATAATCGTGCGGGGCAGCTCGGTGGTGGAGACTCCGTCGCCGAACCTTCGCGCGATACGTCGCAGGCCGTGACGGTCGTCGGAGACCATCACTTTCGCCAGTTGAGCTCGTCGGACAGCCACGTGTGCGCGATCGATGACGCAGATGCTGCCTGGTGTTGGGGGGCGGCGGATCTGCTTGGAGGGAGAGTCGCAACGAGCCCGTGCTCGGCGGTCACTTGCTCGCGCTCTCCCATCGCCGTCAGCGGCAATCATCGATTCCGGTCCATCTCGTCGATGTTCTTTTCGACGTGTGGCGTCACGCTCGATGGCGACGGCTACTGCTGGGGGCATGGCGATTACGGTTCCCTCGGTACCGACGCACTGGAGCCGTGCATCGACGGCGGCGTTCCGACCTGCGCGCTCACGCCGCAACTCGTGCACGGCGGTCACAAGTGGAAGTTCATTGGCGTGGGCTTCTGGACGGCGTGCGGCCTCGCGACGGATGGTGAGACGTACTGCTGGGGGCAGAACAACGGAAAGTTCGGCTCGGGCTCGATGGATCCACAGACGAGCATCGAGCCCGTTCGCGTCGGGGGGGCGATGCACTTCACGTCGATCGCCGTGGGAGTGACGACGTCGTGCGGGCTTGCTGCTGACGGTCATGCGTACTGCTGGGATGCGCTGCGCCCCCTCCCCGAGCTCGTCCTCCCCGCCTGGACCTTCACCTCGCTTACCCCGGTGCAATACGGGCCCAACATCTGCGGCATATCGCCGAACGGCGGCATTCACTGCCTCATCGTTCCAGAGCGGTAGTCCGTTCGTCCGTCTCGCCGAGGGTAGCGACCGGTCGCTACTCGAGCGCGCTAGTGACCCAGAACATCCTTGTCGCGCAGTGCCCCCTGCCACGGGCGCATCCACACCGTCCCGTTCCACGCATGCGCGAGGTAGCGCATCACCGCCTCCATCTCACCTGCAGTGTACTGACTCCTGTGGCAGGCGAACTCCTCGCGCGCCGCCGCCAGGTCGCGCGCCTCGAACGGGACACGCACCGTGAGGAGTGACGCTGCCATTCCATTGACCGTCGGGGACGCCTTGGGCGCGGTACGCAACCGCTCGGTTGGAAGCGAGGCGTAGAGCAGGTCGATGCCGGCGTACTTCGCCTCGCCTTGCACGACCTGCGTGGTCACGTCGCCCACCAGACGATGATCGGGGTGACCGGTCCCGCCTTCGGGGCCGAAGGTGATGATCGCGGCGGGGGAGAGCGAGTCGATGATGGCGGCGACCGCTGTCCGAAGTTTGCCAAGCTGCTCGAACGAGGCGAGTCCGCCGTCGGGAAGCGCCAACAGGTGCAGTTGTCGGACCCCGAGGCGACGTGCGGCGCACTGCGCCTCCTTCACGCGCGCCGCGGCGAGGGTCGCACCCGCAGGAATCTTGGCATAGTCTCGCACCCCCTGCGAACCGTCGGTGGCGATCACGAGGTGCGTCTCCCGCCCTTCGCGCGCCAGCCGCGAGAAGAGCGGCCCGATGATGCGCTCGTCATCGGGGTGCGCGAAGATCGCGAGGACGGGGCGGCGCTCCTGCGCGCGAGCATCGCGCGCAACGAGTGCCGTCAGGAGCAGGACGCCGAGCGTCAGGAGGGGAGTGCGCATGCCGTAGTCTGCGCCGCGCACAGGCGTGGCGCGAGCCCACTGCCTGGGTACGCGGCCTAATCCGCCCGAATCGTCTCGACCGGATCGAGCCGTGCTGCGCCGCGCGCGGGAAGAACGCAGGCGACCGTCGCTGCGGCGACGAGCGCCAGCACGGAAAGAGAGAAAGTGGCGGGATCGGTCGGTGTGACCTCGTAGAGTAGTGTCGCCAGGAGGCGCGTGAGGGCGAACGCGGCGATCGTCCCCGTCACGACGCCAATGGCCACCAATCGCAATCCGTCCCCGAGAACCAGCCGAACGACTCCCGCCCGCGACGCCCCGAGCGCCAGGCGTACGCCCAGTTCCTGTCGACGCTGGCGGACTGCGTAGGCGATCACGCCGTAGATCCCGACGAGGGCGAGGGCGAGTGCGACGCCGGCGAAGGCCCCCAGCAGAAGCATGTAGAAGCGCCGGTGTCCGAGTGCACCGTCGACGAGATCGCCAAGCGGACGCGCAGCGCCCAGCGGAATGTCGGGATCGAGGGCGCGCAGCACTCCGTGCGCGCCACTCACCACGGCAGCATACGGCGCACTCGAGCGCACGACGACGTCGAACTCGTCGAGCGGCCACTGCGCGGCGCGCATGTACATATGCGGGGTGGCAGCCTGCTCGATCGCCGACTGACGCACGTCGCCCACTACGCCGATCACCTCGCCCCCGAATGCCTGCCCAGGGACACCATTCCCCCAACCCGTCTGGAGCACGCGGCCGATCGGATCCTCGTTAGGGAAATAGCGGCGCGCCAGTTCGGAACTGATCACCAGCACCTGGTGTCCGCCACGTTGGTCGCGCTCGTCGAACAGGCGACCCCGCACGAGGGGAATCCCCATCGCCGCGAAGTACTCGTCGCTGGCCACGCGAGCCTGTGCGCGCGGCTCATCGGCGCCACTCGCCGTCTCGCGCCCGCTGATGGTGAACGTAAAGCCGAACGAGTCGCCGCTCAGCGGGAGGGCGAAGGACATTGCGGCTGACGACACGCCGGGCAAGCGGTGAAGGCGCGCCAGGAGGTCGGCCGTGAAGGACTCCACCCGCGCCTCCCCGTCATAGCGCGTCGACGGGAGGAGGACGGAGAACGTCGTGACCCCATCCGTACGAAAGCCCGGGTCGACCGCGCGCAGCAAGGCAAAGCTCCGCAGCAGGAGCCCGGCCCCGGTGACGAGCACCACCGCCAGCGCCACCTCGGCCACGACGAGCACGCGCCGCGAACGCCCATGCTCGCGCGAGCCGCGACCGCCGCGCCCCGCCGATCGCAAACGATCGTGCACACCCGTCGGAGCTGCACGCACCGCGGGGAAGACGCCGAAGACGATCCCGGAGAACACGGTGAGTGCGAACGTGAAGGCGATGACGCTCCCGTCGAGGCGTACGTCGCCGACCCGCGGCAGGTCGGGCGGCGCGACGGCGAGGAGCGCCTTGAGTGCGAGGATGGCGACGCCAATCCCCGCCACGCCGCCGATCGTGGCCAGCACCAGGTTCTCGGTCAGGACTTGCCGCGCGATGCGTCCGCGCGATGCGCCGAGCGCCGTGCGCACCGCCAGCTCGCCGTCGCGCGCCGCCACCCGCCCTAACGAGAGGCTGGCGACGTTGGCGCAGGCGATGAGGAGGACGAAGCCCACGGCACCCAGGAGGACGTAGAGCGGCGTCTCGAGGTCGCCGGTCATCGACTCGAGGAGCGGCGTCACGCGCGTGCCGACGTCGCCGTTGTGCGCCGGGTCGAGTTGCTGCAATCGGGTCGCGATCGCCGAGAACTCGTCGCGCGACTGACTGAGCGTCGCATGGTCGGCGAGTCGCCCGATGACCGTGAGCCATCGCGCACCACGAGCGGCCGGCGCGGCGTCGCGCGGCGTGAAGCGCGTCGTCATCCAGACGTCGGCTTCGGCGGGCCAGCGAAGCGTGCGCGGCGCGATCCCGATGATGGTGGTGGGGAAGCCGTCGAAGATGAGCGTTCGTCCGACGAGCGACGAGTCGCCTCCAAAGCGCCGCAGCCAGAAGTCCTCGCGAAGGAGGGCGACGCGCGGAGCACCGGGATCGTCTTCGCCGTCGGCGAAGCCGCGGCCGAGGAGTGGTGCGATGCCGAGGACATCGAGCGTGTTCGCCGAGACGCGCACCTGCGCGAGGCGCTCGGGCTCGCCGCTTCCAGTGAGCACGGTCTGCTGCGTTCCCGTATAACTGGCGGAAATGCCGCGCATCGACGACGACTGCGCGCGCCAGTCGAGGAAGTCGGGGACGGAGACGGACGACCCTCGCTCGCCGATCGTCGACTCCAGGCTCACGAGCCGCTCGGGCTCGCGGTAGGGAAGGGGACGGAGGACGACGCCACGCACGACGCTGAAGATCGCCGTGTTTGCGCCAACGCCCAGGGCGAGCGTGACGACCGCAACCACCGTGTAGGCCGGGTTGTGGCGCAGCGCGCGCAGGGCGAGCCGCGCATCGCGAAGCGTTTCCTGCAGCCAGGGGAGTCCGTGCTGCTCGTGGACGCCTTCGGCGCCACGCGTGAATCCCCCCGACTGCATCAGCGCCGTGCGCCGCGCCGCGTCGGGCGACATGCCGCGGCGGATGTTCTCCTCGATCGCGAGGGCGAGGTGTGCTTCCATCTCCTCGCGATAGTCGGGCGCCGCGCGGAACGAACCAATCACCCGCAGCAGGAAGGCGCGCACTTGTCTCATGCGGGCTCCGGTGGGGGGGCGAGAAAGGCCGCCATGAGCGCGGCCGTCTCCTGCCACGATTGCGTCTCACGGGCAAGTTGCTTGCGACCCGCAGCGGTGAGCGTATAGAACTTCGCGCGCCGGTTGTTCTCCGAGGCACGCCATGCGGCCTTGATCGCCCCCTCCTGCTCGAGCTTGAGGAGGGCAGGGTAGAGCGTGCCGTAGTTGAGGCTCAGGCGGTGCCCGCTCGTCTCCTCGATGCGTCGCGCGATGCCGTACCCGTGACAGGGGCCGAGCACGTCGAGCGTGCGGAGGATCATGAGGGCGAGCGTGCCCTGCTTGACGTCGAGTCGCGAAGGAGGCATGGGGTGTCGTATGGGATGGCCATACCACGGTAGCGCTCCTTCTATGGGAAAACAATAGGGACGCGACTTGCGTCGCGTCCCTGTCGTGATGACCCGTTCGTGGACGGGGTGGAGTCGCGCCGGCGCGCGGAGTGAAACCGCGCCGACGCGCGGGGGGAAGCCGCGCCGCTACTGGAGCGTGAGCACGACGAGCGAATGCGGCGGCAGGGTGACGGTGAGCCGTCCACCGGAGATGCGCGCCGCCGTGAATGCCGCGGGTTTCACCACGTCGGGTTGCTCGAACGAGTTGTGGCTGGTGATCGCTGGCCCGGTCAGCACCCGCCCGCTCACGCTGGTCGCCGAGAGTCCGCGCAGCTCGACCGACACTTCGCGTGCGCGCTGCGCATCGACGTTGCTCATCGTCAGGTGCACGACACCCGAACGATCGCGCGACGCCGACGCGCTCACCGCCGCGATCGAGTCGCCACCGAAGGCGTACTGCCCCGCGTCCATCACCGCCAGCGGCAACAGCACCGCATCCTGGTGCACGGTGTACATCTCGAACACGTGATACGTGGGCGTGAGCACGAGCTGCGGTCCTTTGGTGAGGATCATCGACTGCAGCACGTTGACCATCTGCGCGATGTTGGCCCCGCGCACCCGGTCGGCGTGACGGTTGAAGATGTCGAGCGAGGTCGACGCGACGAGCGCGTCGCGCATCGTGTTCTGCTGGTAGAGGAAGCCGGGATTGGTCCCCGGTTCCACGTCGTGCCACATCCCCCATTCGCCGACGATGAGTGCCACGCGCTTCGCGGGATCGTACTTGTCCATGATCGACGCATGGCGCGTGATGTACTCGTCCACACGGCGCGCCTTCTTCATGGCCGTGAACCACTCGCGCTCCCCGAACGACGTCGCCGAGCCCTTGTTCGTCCAGTTCCCGACGAGCGTGTAGTAGTGCATGTCGAGTCCGTCGATCATCCCTCCGGCCTCGCGCATCATCACGTCCGTCCACGTGTAGTTGTCGTCGCTCGGTCCAGTCGCAATGCGGAAGGGACGCGTGGAGTCGTTGAACGCGCGCAGGAACTCGGCGAAGCGCCGGTACTGGTCGGCGTAGAACTCGGGGCGCATGGCGCCGCCGCACCCCCAGCTCTCGTTCCCCACCCCCCAGCGCCTAACGTTGAACGGCGCGGCGTGTCCGTCGGCGACGCGCTGATCGGCGAGCGCGCTCCCGCCGGGGTGATTCAGGTATTCCCACCACTCCGCCATCTCGCGCGGATGCCCCGTCCCCACATTCCCCACGACGAACGGTTCGGCGCCGATCCGTCGCATGAGTTCGAAGTACTCGAGCGACCCGAACGAGTTGTCCTCGACGACGTTCCCCCACAGCGTGTTCACCATCTTGGGGCGCTTGGCCGCCGGTCCGACGCCGTCGCGCCAATGGTAGTAGTCGGCGAAGCAGCCGCCGGGCCACCGCACATTGGGGATGTGCAGCCGCTTGAGCGCGTCGACGACATCATCACGCAGGTGCCACGCGCCCCCGGCGTCCTTGGTCCATACGCCGTCGTAGATGTCGCGCCCGAGGTGCTCGGCAAACTGCCCGTAGATGTGACGGCTGATCGTATCGCGCCCCAGGTCGGCGTTGAGGATGAAGCGCGCGGCGGGCGATTGCGCGCCGGCGTGCGACGAGACGGCGAGGAGCGCGAGCGAGCAGCAGGTCCTGATCAGGCGAGACAGCACGGGTCCGGGGATGAGAGGGCGACTCGGGCGCGTGGCACGCGGCCGCCCACAGGCGCGGGCGACGCGAGACGTTACGGGCGCAGCGAGGAAGACGGAAGGGTACGACGCCTGTGGTAGAACCGACGCTGAAACCGATCGTGGCCCTCGCCGTACCGATGGCTACAGGAGGAAGCGCCCATGGTCGACCTGCTCCGCACCGCTCAGCACACGCTCCGTCGCTTTGCCCGCACGCCGGGATTCACGCTCGCCACCGTGGGGACGCTCGCCCTCGGGATCGGCGCGAACACCGCGATCTTCAGCGTGATCAACAGTGTCCTGCTCAAGCCGCTCCCGTACACCGAGTCGGAGCGACTGGTGGGACTCTGGCAGACGGCGCCCGGCGTGAACATCGACGATCTCAATGCGTCGCTCGCCGACTATCTCACCTACAAGGACGAGTCGAAGACGTTGGCCGACGTCGCACTCTGGACAGGCGACGCGCTCACCGTCACCGAGGTTGGCGATCCCGAGCGCGTCGTGGGGATCACGGCGACCTCGCGCCTCCTCCCGCTGCTCGACGTGCGCCCGGTGGCGGGACGCGCCTTCGTGGAGAAGGACGACGCCGAGGGGAGCCCCGACGTCGTGATGATCGGGTATGGCTACTGGCAGCGCCGCTTTGGTGGCGACCCGGGAGTGATCGGGCGCCGCATCACCGCCGACGGCACGCCGCGCGAGGTGATCGGGGTGCTCCCGCAGTCCTTCTGGTTCATGGACCGGACGGTCGATGTGGTCACGCCGCTTCGCTTCGACCCGTCCTCCGTGCACCTGGCGGGCTACAACTTCCAGGCGATCGGTCGCCTCAAGCCGGGCGTGACGCTCGATCAGGTGAACGCCGACGTGAAGCGCATGATCGGGATCGAGATCGGCAAGTTTCCCGCGCCGCCGGGAATGAGCACGAAGATGATGGAGGACGCGCGCCTGGGGCCCAAGGTGCGACCGCTCAAGGACGATGTGTTAGGCGACATCGGACGGAGCCTCTGGGTCGTGATGGCGACGATCGGTCTCGTGCTCCTCATCGCCTGCGCGAACGTGGCGAATCTCCTCCTCGTGCGGAACGAAGGGCGGGCGCAGGAGTTTGCCGTGCGCACCGCGCTCGGCGCTGGGCGCGGGCGCCTGGCGCGCGAGATGATGATCGAGAGCCTCACGCTCTCGCTGCTTGGGGGAACGCTCGGAGTGGCGCTGGCGATGGGCGCAGTGAAGCTGGTGGTCGCGATGAGTCCCGGGCGGCTCCCGCGCCTCGACCAGGTGTCGGTCGACGGTACCTCGCTCGTATTCACGCTCCTCCTTTCGTTGCTTGCAGGACTTGCCTTCGGCGCGATCCCGATCGTGCGGCATGGCGGATTGCGCGTGCAGGCCGCGCTCCGGAGCGGCGGGCGCGGGGCGAGCGCCGGTCGCGAGCGCAACATGGCGCGCAACGCCCTCACCATCGTGCAAGTCGCCCTCGCCGTCGTCCTGCTGATCGGATCGGGGCTGATGATCCGCACCTTCGAGTCGATGCGACAGGTGCAACCGGGATTCCGGCAGCCGGCGTCGCTCGAGACGTTCCGCCTCTCGATCCCACAGGCCGTCGCACCTAACGACACGGCGATGCGCGTGCTGCAGCAGGCCATCGCGGACCGGCTCGCCGCGATCCCCGGCGTGACGACGGTGAGCATGATCGACGGCCTCCCCATGACCGACTGGAGATCGCAGGATCCGATCTATGCGAGCGACCGTGCGTACGATGCCGACAAGATTCCGCCGCTGCGCCGCTTTCTTCGCGCAGCGCCGGGGACCTTCGCGGCGCTCGGTACGCCCCTGGTCGCGGGGCGAGAGTACGACTGGAATGACATCCATCAGGAGCGCCCGGTCGTCATCATCGGCGAAAACGTGGCGCGCGATCTCTGGGGATCGGCGCAGGCGGCGATCGGGCAGCGGATCAGGTCGAATCCCACCGACCCGTGGAGCGACGTGATCGGCGTGGTCGGCGACATCCGGCACGATGGCGCGGACCAGCCGGCGCCGTCGACGGTGTACTGGCCGCTCCGCTGGTCGCGCACGATGTCGTACCTCGTGAGGGGAGCGCGCGCCGGCTCCGACGCCTACGCCGGCGAGTTGCGGCAGGCCGTGTGGTCGGTCAACGCCAGCCTCCCGATCACCGACATGCGCACGATGCAGGAGGTCTACGACAAGTCGATGTCGCGGACGGCGTTCACCCTCACCCTGCTCGGCGTCAGCGGCTTCATGGCGCTCCTGCTTGCCGTCGTTGGGATCTACGCAGTGATCTCGTACACCGTCGCGCAGCGCACGCGCGAGATCGGGATCCGCATGGCGCTCGGCGCGCGCCACGAGTCGCTCAAGCTGATGTTCGTGCGGAACGGGTTGCTCTGGGGCGGCATCGGGGCGGCGGCCGGACTGGTGGTCGCGAGTGGCTTGTCGCGCCTCATGTCGGCGCTCCTGTTCGAAGTCAATCCGCTCGATCCGCTCACGTATTCGGTCGTGGTACTCGGGCTGCTCGGCGCCGCGGCGCTGGCGAGCTATCTCCCGGCGCGGCGGGTCACGCGCATCGCGCCGGTGGAGGCGTTGCGGTCGGAGTAACGACGCGAAAAACGCGAGTCGAATATCGGGCGATGCGCGCGTCGGCTACGGCCGCCGCGCCATCGCCCGCTCGATCTCCTCGGCGGTGTAGGGAAGTCCGCCGGTCAGGATGCGGTAGCCGTTAGGCAGCACCTCGACCAGGTCCTCCAGATAATACCCGTTCCCGCCGACGGCGAACATGAGCTCGTACGCGACCACCATCCCCGCGCGCAGCTCGGTCATGTTTCCCTCTGCGTCATCGAGCCCCGCGCCGTGCATCTCCCACGCTTCGGTCCCGGTGGGGCCGAGGAGCACGTCTGCCGCGCGCTTCCCCTCGGTGGTGCGCATCGTCGGCTGCAACGCGCGCACCCGCGCCAGCGCCGCGCCAAAGACGGAATCCACACTCGCGCCGTCGCGCACCTTGGCGAGTCCGGCCCTGTAGCCAGCGATGAAGAGGTCCCACGCCTCGCGCTGCCCCGCATCGAAGCGACCGCTCACCGGCGCGGTGCGCCCCACGTCGCCCATGTACTGCGCATAACGACACCCCACGTCGACCCGCACCAGCTCCCCCGCCTGCATGGCGCGGTTGTGCGAGTCGTAGTCGACGAAGGCGTCGAACAGGTCGGTGTACACCGCGTGCGGTCCCGACATCGCCCACGGCCAGAACGAGTG
>CAZWVG010000024.1:0-37467 GCA_964637355.1 uncultured Gemmatimonadaceae bacterium | reverse complement strand
GCGTTCGCGTGGTATCAGACGCGCCGCGTTGGCCTCGGGTTTGAATTCCTGCGGATGGTGCGCGTAACCTTCGCCGCGATCGAGCGCGCCCCGGAACACTATCCGTTCGCCCTCGATGACATCCGAAAGGCACCGCTGCCACGATTCCCATACGTCGTCTACTACGTCGCCCTTCCAGCCGGGACCTCGGTCCTCGCGGTCATTCATGAGCGTCGCCATCCCAAACGCTGGCAGTCGCGCCGCTGATGCCTAACGAACGCTGCACCAGACGGGCGAGCTTCTGCGTTAGCCGGACCCTAATATGGATTCTCTGACGTTTGTCGCCGAGCTAGTGAAAGCGCTCGCCTGGCCAGTAGTCTCCCTGGTGATGGTGCTTGCGCTGAGACACGAGATCAAGCGTCTACTTCCGCAAGTCAAGAGATTCAAAGCTGGGCCGCTCGAAGCCGAGTTTGATCGGGAGATTCGAGAGTTGGCGCGTGAAACCGAGGCGCAACTTTCCCCACCGGCCGCGCTTCCCAGTGCATCTCCTGAGCGCGAGAAGCTCCTCCAGCTCGCTGCTCTAAATCCCCGGTCCGCGATCATCGAAGCGTGGCATCACGTCGAGTTTGCAGCACGGAGAGTCGTCGAAGCTCGCAATCCAGCGATCACTGCGAGAGAACTTCAATCCTCGTCTGCATTGCTGCGATCCCTTAATCGCGATGAGATCCTCAGCCGAGATGAGGTTGCGCTCTTCAATGACTTGCGCGCTCTCCGCAATCAGGCGGTACATGTTCCCGACTTCGCTCCCGCGGCAGATTCCGTCCTGAATTACATCGACTTGGCACTTCGCTTAGGAGGCGCATTGGAGGGCCGAGCACTTCGCGGGGGAGCCGGCTAACGAACGCTGCAGCAGACAGCGGTTCTTCCACCAGTTTTTTAGACGCTTTCACCTAACCACGAGGAGGCGTCCTGCCACGAGCTGGACCACGCAAGATTGGGCGGTACAGTCACGAGTTTAAGCTCACCGCCGTTCGCATGAGTCAGCAGCCGGGGATTCAAGTGCAGACCGTCGCCGCGGCCCTGGCGATTCATCCCTTCATGCTGTCGAAGTGATAGTATCGCGCGTTCGCTTGATGGGCGCGGCCTGCATCATCTCAGCTGTCCGGACAGCGTTCAGCATCCGCGCGAAGGCCGCACGCATTGGCTCTCCGTCTGGCAGGGCGCCTCGTACAACGTCTTGCTCTTCCACCTGCAGGCGGAGAGCGACACCTTGCAGCTCACGATTCAGACGTCGCCCGGACTTTGTCAGCGCTGCTACGTTTCCTCCTAGTGCCGCCAACTGCCGCCTAACTGGCGTTGGACGGAACACTCCAGGCTTCAAGGAAGCGGCGGCTCGTGCAATGATTCGACGTATCGCGCGCGTAGCTTTCCTCAGTTGTGGTGCCCTGCTCTCCGCATGCATGCGGGACCCCGCGCTGCCGCACACCGAGCCGCGTCGGCTGGTGCCCTCGCTCCAGATCGGTAGCGAGAGCGAGGGGGCACAGTACATGTTCACGGAGATTCGCCAGGTCGTTGCCTCGGACTCCGAGGTCTTCGTGCTCCCCGCCGAGACACCGGAGATTCGCGTCTTCGACATGCACGGGCGACATCGCAGAACGGTCGGCCGCCGAGGCGCGGGCCCCGGCGAGTTCGACGCCGTCACCGCCTTCGGGCTGTTCGGCGACACACTCTGGACGCTCGACGCCAATCTCCGACGTGTCACACGCTTCTCGTCAGCGGGCGAATTGCTGACCATCTCGCGTCTCGCCTCGATGTCACCGGAGGTCGGACGCCGTGGGAATTACTACTTCTTCTATCCCATGGCGATGCTCAAGGATGGTTCACTCTTGGGCTTCGGTGGGACCACGGGTCGGGCAATGGCGGCCGGCGAGGTCGTGGCGCTCCCTCTCCTGCGAATTCCGCGTGGCATCGGCGCCGCCGACACGATCGGGTGGGTACCGATCGGTAATGAGCACCTGATTCTTCGGTCGCCGAAAGGCACCATCTATCGAGCCCAACCATTCACAGATGCGCCGCTTACGGCGTACGATCCGTGGAGGGAACGGATACTCGTCGTTGAGCGATATGCGGCGGACGTGGATGGTGACGCCGCGGTGCGTGTCACCGCGCTCGGCATGGCCGGTGACACGCTTTGGTCGACGGCCCTGCCGTACACCCCGCGTCCCCTCGCTGCGCGGGTGGTGGATAGCGTCCGCGCACAGCTCACTCGGACACTCGCGCCGCGTTTCCCCGCCAGCGAGATCGACCGCCGTCTGTTTGTGCCAGCAAATCGCACGCCGGTCACCGAAGTACTCGCGGGAGCGGACGGGCGGGTATGGATCGGCTGGGACTCGCCGGAACACGTCGCTGCATTCACGGTGCTCGCGGCGGACGGTCGTTCATCTTTCGACGTGGAGGGCCCGCGCGGTACGCATCTCTTCTGGGCCGATGGTCGCGCGGCGTGGGGGCAGATGCTTGATGAAGACGATGTACCCTACCTCGTGCGCTTCCGTATTGTCCCCTAACGGTACCGGTGTATCAACAGAAGTCGTGGGCGCCGAGTCACCGCGCGTCAGTCCAACATCGCATGTAGCAGATCGCCGAGCTTTTGTACGCGCGCTTCGCGCGCTCCATCTCCTTCGCCCGCAGTTGATGCTTAGCGTTACGCCAACCGGCCTGACCTGATGAGGAGACCAGAGCCGATCTATGTCACACGATACGCCGCTCTACTTCCGACTGCTCACGCGGCTGCTTCAACCCTTCCCCGACTTCGATTTCGGCTTCATCAAGCCCGTTCGGGAGCGCGCGGTCGCCGCTCTTTGCCTCCAGGCGGGTAGCCGAGTTTTGGACCTCGGCTGCGGCCCCGGAGGAAGCCTGCCGTTCCTGCGCGAGGCAGTCGGCGAGAGCGGGGACGTCGTCGGCGTCGAGATCAGCGCACGCGTCGCCGCTCTGGCCGAACAGCGCGTTGCCCGTCACGGCTGGACGAACGTGCGCATCTTGGTTGCGCCAGCCGAGAAGGCGGAGTTTCTGGGGACATTCGACGGCGCCCTGATGTTCGCGGCACCCGATGTCTACGCCTCGCACGCGGCGTGGTCGAACCTCCGGCGTGTGCTGCGGCCCGGCGCCCGAATCGCATTTTTCGGAGCGAAAACGTCCCGGGCGCGGAGCGGTTGGGTGCTGAATGGGCTGCTGCGCGTCGCGATGCCACGTCTGTCGTTCTCGTCAACGCCGGTGCCGACGGAGGCCCCGTGGTCGGCCGTGGGACCCGAGCTGCAGGATGTGCAAGTGCACGAGTATTTCTTTGGCTGGATGTTCCTCGCGACGGGAACGTGGGCACCCTCCACGCAGACCACGCCGCTGTAACCCTCAGAGATGTGGCCTAACCGAGAGTTGCGCCTTTCAGCCGAAATATGGAATGCTCGCTCCGCTCGCAATATTTCCTTCGGCTGCCGATGCACCTTGGCGTCAGGCCGCCGGATGGAGCGACAAAGGTGATCAGCCGGTATCTTAGCAGCGTGCTCGCCGCATTCTTGTGTCTCGCGTGTGCACCGGCGCGCATGCCGTCGTCTCTGGAGCCCGCGCCGATGACACTGGCAGAAGAATCGCTGCTGATCCCGGTGGTGCAGGCAGTACTCGACACGACACGCTATCGGGGACAAGGCGTCATCTGCATCGGCGCACGCACCTCCAGTCCAACCAGTCAACTCTACTCCGTCCCTACGGCGGTGGTGAGCAAACTCCACGCTCAGCAGCAGGTCCTCCCGGCAGGTCCCTTATGCGCGGCCAACCAATCTCGGGACGAGTCGTTGAGCGTGCAGTTCGAGTTCTATGGCGACACGCGCTCTCCTCGACGCGTGCTCATCTACTTCGGATCGACCTGGCGCGCCTTCTCGTGCAGCCTTCGCACCACTTGGCAGTGTCGTTCCACGGAGTGGGGCGTGATCTCCTCCGGCGGGAGCGCGGCCTAACTGGCGTTGGAGCAGGATCCCTGGTGCGATTTCGCGATCGCGATGGACCAATACTCCCGCCGCGTGCTCGCGTTGCAGCTCACGCGCCGACGGACGGCCCGCGAGACGCGTCAGGTGCTCGCGCAGGCGCTCGCGCGCCGACGCCCGCGGGGCGACCTAAGCTTTTACAGCGACCGCGGTACCGAGTCCATGGGCGCCGCCTTCGGCGCGTTCGTCGCGCAGCACGGGATGCTGCAGTCGGCGAGTGTGCGCGGGCCGGGCGACAATGCGCACACGGAATCCTTCTTTCACTCGCTGAAGGCGGAGCTCACGCGCCGCGTCACATTCCTCACGGAGCGCGCGCTGTCCACGGCACTCGAGGTGTACATCCGGTACTACAACACGCGCCGGATGCACTCGGCGCCTGGCGATCAATCACCTATTGCCTTTGACCGCTGCGCCGCCTAGAACTCGACTGTCCGCGAAAGTGGTGCAAGATCCGGGTCGCCGACATCAGGTACATCCCGACGATAGCGGGTCTTGTGGACCTCGCCGTAGTGCTGGATGCCTTTAGTCGACGCATCGTCGGCTGGAACTTGCGAAACACGCTCCACGCGAACTTCCTGGTGGACGTGCTGCACATGGCCGCCCGGCACCGGCGCGCGTCGGACGTTATCCTCCACCCGGACCACGGCTCGCAATATCGTGCCGTTGCCTTCGGGCAGCGCTGCAAACTCCTCGGGGTGCGGCGGCTGATGGGCTCGCGAGGCGATGCCTGTGACAACGCGATGGCCGAGAGCTTCTTTGCAACGCTCCCAGGGGAGTGTCTCGCGACGCGTCCCTGTGCGACGCGCACCAAAGCGCGGCTCGCGATATTCCGGTACTTCAAGGGCTGGTACGCCCCACATCGCCATCACTCTGCACCAGGTCAGCGCCCCCCGCTAACCTTCGAGCAGGCCTACGCCGTACACTCCCTCATCGCTTGATCACCCGACGCCACTGGCTCTACTGCAGCGGGTGAAGCGCAAGTTCCGTTTCGGCTGTTCGATCTCGTCATGACGCCAGCGCATTCAGACCCTAGTGCCCCCCGCATCCGCAAGTGGACGACGACGCCGCTCGTCTACGCTCTCGGGATGGCGCTCGTTTTCCTCGGGCTCAACTACCCGTTCATCGACGCGCTCATCAAGAGCCAGGGCGGCCTAACGATTTCCAACGCGTGGGACACCTTCACGCTCCTCGTCGCGTTGTACGCCCTTCTCTTCCTGCTCATTTCTCTCACAGCATGGAAGTGGGTGACCAAACCCATCGGGTACTTCCTGCTGCTGACCGCAGTGCCTGCAGCCGGGGCGATCGCCAACTACGGCACGGAGTTCACCCCGCTCATTCTCCGCAGCGTGTTTTCCACCGATTTCGCGGAAGCAACGGGATTCTTTTCCGTTCGCTTTGCAATCGAGTTTCTCCTGCTGGCTGCATTACCCTGCCTGCTCTTGAGCCGGGTGCGCATCGTGTTTCCCCCGATCGGTCGCCTCATCGTCCAGAAGATGATCGCCGTTGTGGCTGTGCTGCTTGTGGCGATCGCGCTGTACCTGCCGAATCAGCTGTTGTTCAACGCGTTTGCGGACAACGCCGCGAACTACCGGCTGAAATCGATGATCCTTCCGTTCAACTATCTGGGTGCCTTGCGCGGCTACGTGCGCGAGGAGCTGGAAGCCCGGCGCCCCGCCGAGCAGCGCGCAGAGGGCGACGCGGCGCCGACGAATGCAGCGGCAGCTGCGGCGGTGTACACGCGCACGCTGCCTGCTTCGGGCAAGCGCACGGTTCTGATTCTTCTGCTCGGCGAGTCAGCCAGGGCAAGGAGCTTTTCGCTCAACGGATATTCGCGCGAAACAAATCCGCGGCTGCGCAACGAAGGAGTGATCAGTCTCAGCCACGTCGAGGCGTGCGCCACCGCAACGGCGCAATCGGTGCCATGTCTTTTCTCCAGCCTGGGTGAGAAGAACTTCAGCTACCGACGGGCAAGGGAGACCGACAACCTGCTCGACGTAGCGAAGCATGCCGGATACCAGGTGACCTGGTACGAGAACGGAATGGGGACGCAGTCAGTCACCCGCAGCGCCACGGTTGTGAAGCTGGGGTCGTACTATCACGCCGAGCGTGACCGCGTGTTGATCGACAGTCTCCCGTCAGAAGAGGAGCTGGTCCGTTCCGACAAGGACCAGTTGATCATTCTGCACCAGCGGGGGAGTCACGGCCCCGACTACGCGGAGCGCTATTCCGCGGAGTTCCGCCGGTTCGCACCGGACTGCGACAGTTCGGTCCTCAAATCCTGCTCGCACGACGCGGTCGTGAACGCCTACGACAACACGATTCTGTACACGGACGCGAACATCGCCGATGCGATCGAATATCTGAAACGTCTGGACGACCGTTTCAATACGGCCTTGCTCTACGTGTCGGACCACGGCGAGTCGACGGGTGAGCAGGGCTGGTACATGCACGGGCTGCCGAAGATGATCGCACCGGAGGATCAGACCAGGGTGCCGCTCATCCTGTGGGTGTCACCGGGTCTGGAGGCGGCGCAGAAGATCGACATCGAATGCGTGAGGCGGCGCAAGGATGAGCCCTACTCCCACGACAACGTCTTCCACACCACTGTCGGTCTTCTCGAGATACGCACGCCGGACTACAAGGGCGCCCTCGATGTGTTTCACGCCTGCCGCGCGGCCACAACTCCCGTGCCTAACGGGAGGGCGACCGATCCCTAGCGGTTCGCTGCGTACAGCGCCGGGTAGCGCGAGAGAGTCCACTCGCGCACCCCTAATCCATCATTCGTCCTGAAATACAGGTCGAAGAAGCGGTCCATCGCGACGGCGCGGCCGATCGGCATGTGACCATAGCGCCACGTGAGTTGCGAATCCACTGCGCTCCGTGGCGGAACGCCCCTGTACACGGCCAGGTAGAGCGCACTGACCAAACCAGAGCGGTCAGCGCCCGCTTTGCAATGGATCAGGATCGGGTACGAGGCTGAGTCAAGGATGTCGAAGAGCGCCTTCAGACGATCGGGCGGTGGCAATCTCTGATCGGACAATGCGACGTCGTAGTGCTTGACGCCCACGCGCTGGCTCACCGAGAGCTCGTCTCGATACCACGGCTTATCGGGCGAGGGGCCTTGCAGGTTGATCACGGTTCGAATACGGTGGGCTCGGACCACGCGCGCGAGATCGTGGCCAAACACACCGGCAAGCTCCGATCGGAGCGATGGCCCCGCGATCTGCGCCGACCGATATGCGCGCCCCTCCGCCACGGTCCGAACGTTCCCCGTGTACAGGCCGATATACCCGCCTAACGAAAGTAGTGCCGCCAGGACGCCGGTAGCACCGAAAAGGAGTCTTCTCTTTTTCATGAAAGTCCACGGTCATGCCCGGGTCTGCGGCCCGCGTAGCCATCTCGAATCAACCGTCCCGAATTTTCAGGAGAGTCGGTGAATGGGATGCTCACGCAGTAGGCTGCATGACGTCGTTGGTCCTCGTGGCGCAATAGTGTGCCTCGAACTCGACGGGGGGAAGGTCGCCGAGCGGCGCGAGGAGCGCGTGTCAACCTCACAGGGTGTGGAGTTTGCGGCAAGCCCGGGGCGGTTCAACCGCCCCGGCAAGCCCGGGGCGGTTCAACCGCGCGCTGGCGCGACAGGCCGGCGGCGTGACGAACAACGCCCGAGGCTCACTTCACCACCCCCGCCACCCGCAGCTCCCATCCCGATATTCGCCGCACGCCCGGATACCGCTCCTTCGCCCCACGGATCGTCCGCCACAGCACCCGATTGAAGCTGTCCTCATCGGCCCGGTCCTCGATCTCGAGCGCGAGGCGCGAACTGGCGCGCGCATCCGCAGGGACAGTGTTTGACGCGGTGTTCTTCTCCTCCAGCGACACTGGCGAGGTGAGCGCCGAGTACGGACGCAGGTCGGGCGTCGGCGACCAAATGTCGCGCAGCGGGCGTCCGTAGTAGTCGAACTGCGACATGGCGTCGAGGTGGAGCAGCTCCTCGATCGTCGCAAGCACGTCGGTGGTGTTGGTGAAGCGATGGTGCACGCCGCGCTTTGTCCAGGGCGACACGACGAGCATGGGCGAGCGATGCGAATCGACGTGGTCGGGACCGTTCTGCGAGTCGTCCTCGAGGATGAAGATGGCGGTGCTCCGCCAGAACGGGGTGCGGGAGATGGCCTCGACCACTCGGCCGAGCGCGAGGTCGTTGTCGGCCATGTAGGCGCGCGGCGTCGGGGCGCCGAGCAGGGCACCAGCGGTGTGGTCGTTCGGGAGGCGGAGGATCGTGAGTGCCGGCATGGTGCCGCGCCTGGCGAAATCCTGCAGCTCCGCGATGTACACGTCGGCACGGCGCTGGTCGGGGATGCCGAGGTCGAAGCCAGGGAAGGCGGCGTTCGTGTGAGCAGCAAGGAATGGTTTGTTGCCGCGATAGCCGGCCGGGAGCGGGCCGGTGGCGTTGGCGGGAATGACAAACTCGCCGTAGTTGCGGAAGGTCAGCCCCTTGGACTGGACGAGGTTCCACAGGTAGCCGTTGGCAGGCTCGTTGACGTCGTCGTCGGGGAGCTCGTCGCGGTTGGTCCCCTCGTAGTCGTAGGAGCGGCCGCGCTCGGAGTAGTTGCTGGGGACGGTCTTCTGCAGGTAGTCGGTCGTGTAGGCGGCCATGGACCAGTTGTGCCCATCGGGACTCGACTCGGCGTTCACGAAGAAGCGGTCGTAGATCCCGAAGCGCTCGGCGAGTGCGTGGTGATTGGGCGCCACGTCGCGGCCGAAGAAGAGGAGGGTGCTGTCGCCATCGGCCTGGGCGAGGTCGCCGAAGACCTGATCGTACGTGCGGTTCTCCTTGATGATGTAGACCACGTGCTCGATGGGCGGATAGCTTGCCCGCGCCGCGGCCTGGCGCGTTCCTGGCGGGGCGTCCCAGCCGTTGGCGCGGGCGACGCGACTGGAGAACTGCGCGAGGGAGGCATCGCCGAGGTCACCGGCGGCGACGGCCATGAGCGTGCCGGTGAGCTGTCCCCAGGTGTAGGTGGTGTCGGGCGTCGGACGCTCCGCAACCGGGGCTGGGCCCCGCGAGTGCTCCTGCGCGCTGTAGCGCGGGCCGGGTCCGTCGGGGTTTGCAGAGGTGCCGCGCCCTTTGCCATTCGCGACGTAGAGTGAATCGCCGAGTGCGAGCACTGCGCTGGGGTACCACCCCGCCGGGATGCGACCGACGAGCCGGTCGCCACCGCGCGGGGCCGTTCCGCCAGCCGCAACGTCGGCGCTCGCCGAGTCGAGGGCGAAGACGGCGACGGCATTCGCGTCACCCTCGGCCACGTACAGGCGGCTTCCATCGGGGGCGAGCGCGAGCGCGTTAGGCGTGCTCCCCTCGCGAGGTCCACCGGGAGGGGGATCGGGGAGCGCGGTGAGCACACGGCGGGTCCGGGTGTCGAGCACCGCGACGCGGTCCGTGCTCCCGGAGGCGACGAAGAGGCGCGTCCCTGCCGCGTTGAGCAGGAGCGCGGATGGATGTCGGGCGACGTCGATCGCGGCTCCCGTCACCAGCGGTGCAGCTGGCGGACCATCGGGACGATAGATGAAGATCTCGTCGCCGCCCCACGACGAGACGTAGACGGTCCCGTCAGTTGCAACGGCGACGCCATACGGGTAGCTCCCGGCCGGGACGCGCTGGACGAGGCGACCCGCTTCGATGTCGATGACCGCCAGTGAATCACCCAGGTTCTCGGCGACATACAGCCTGCGACCGTCGGGGGAGAGGGCGATTCCGGAGGGATAGCGCACACCCGGGCGCTGCTCGGGGCGTCCCGCGGAGTCGACCGCCAGCGGCGAGAGGCGGATGCTGTCCTCCAGGGTGGCTGTGCCGTTGCTCCACCGATAGCGGTAGACCTGGTCCTCGTTTCCTCCCGAAGTCCAGAGCGAACGTCCATCGGGGGCGAACGCGGCGCCGACGAATGCCGCGCTTTGCGGGAGCGACTGTCGCACGTGCCCGCTCGCCCGGTCGATGATCTGTGCCCCCTGCTGCCGATAGCCACTCGCGAGGAGAACGAGCGCGTCTCCCTCGGGCGATGGGAGGAGGGTGAGGGGGAGTGGCATCACGTCGACCAGTCGCCCGGCGGGGTCGAGGTGAGCGCCGGTGGGGAGTCGCCTGCTTCCTTCGCTTAGCGCGGAAGGAGCGGGGTCACGCGAGCTGCTGGGGCTGCAGGCGAGGGCCGCTGCGGTCGCGGCAAGGAGCGTGGCGCGGACGCGGCGCGGCGAAATGGATCGACGGGAAATCATGCGGTCAGAGCTACGACGTCCGTGTCCCGCTCGCCAGCGGACGCACGTGTGTATCGTGCAACATTTGCTGCACGCGGAGCGGCAGGCAGGTCGCGCGTGGGCGCCTTGTCGTAGCTCGGACCGGCGAAGAACCGCTCCAGGCCACGTCGGTCATGTTCGGGGTGATACGACTGCGTGTCCGCCGAACGTTCGCAGGGATTCTGACGGCCTGCTCTCGCTTTCGAGGCGGATCGACGGTCCTTCGTCGACGCTTCTCGCCCCCGCGCCGCAGGCGACAGCGAGCAGAGGCTGCGGCAAAGCGCCGACCTACTCTGCGCACGCTCCGCGCACTCTATTTCCTTCACCGGCATCCGAGCGCAGGCGACAGCTCGGGGAACAAGACGCCTGCAATCGCGCGTCGCGAATCATCAGAGACTCGCCGGCGATCGCAGTTCAGCAAGGGAGGAATCAATCGTGCGCCGAACCACGCTGATGCTCGCATGCACGGTAGGGGTGTTTGGCTCAGCGGGCGGCGTCGCGGCAATCCGCCAACTGGAGACCGACTCCTCGCGATCGCCGACGATGGTGACAACCGATCTACAACAGACAGATAGCAGCACAGGCAGCACAGGCAGCGCGTGGCAGTCGCCTGCAGCGCCGACACCGATCCCGATCTGGCCCAACGGCGCGCCAGACATGGAAGGCGTCTCCCAACCCGCCGAGCGAGTCGAGCGTACCAAAGCTCCAGACCTGGTCGCCGGCCGCCCCTACACCGTCGTCTATGACGTCACCGCGCCAACGATGACGGTCTTTCCACCCAAGGGTGCGAATACTGGCGTGTCGATGGTGGTATTCCCCGGCGGTGGATTCAAGTTGTTGGCGATCGACCTCGAGGGGACCGAGGTGTGCGACTGGATGACCGCCAAGGGGATTACCTGTGTCCTCCTCAAGTATCGCGTCCCCAACAGCGATCACTATTGGGACAACGATTGCCGCTGCCACATCACGCCCAAGGTCCCCCGCGCACTGCAGGATGCGCAAAGAACGATTAGGGTCGTTCGCGCCAGGGCGAAGGAGCTGAACCTCGACCCCGGCAAGATCGGTGTGATCGGCTTCTCGGCGGGGGGCTATCTGGTCGCGCAGATCAGCAACATCTTCCAGCCCACGTACAGACGCGTCGATGATGCCGACCGGCTGAGTAGCCGCCCCGACTTCGCCATCGCGCTGTATCCGGGTCACCTCTGCCGCTCGGGCGCCACGCTCGATCCCGGCATACACGTTACGAAGCAGACGCCGCCTACGTTCCTGTTGCAGGCGTGGGATGACCCCGTCGACGACATCTGCAACAGCACCGTGTATGCGCGTGCCCTGGATGACGCTGGCGTCCAGGCGGAGGTCCATCTCTTCGCCAAGGGGCGGCACGCCTTCGGGCTCAGGAGCACGGAGCATCCAGTGGCGATGTGGCCTTCACTCGTGGAGAGGTGGCTCCAGGAAGTGGGAATTCTTTAGTTTCTGCAATCGTCGCGAAAGCCGCAGGCGAACAACCGGCCACAGCGTGTGGACCGATTCGCAACGCGGTCCCGAGGCAAGACGCTGACGGACCCACATTGGATCGCCCCGATGCCACCCACTCTCATTGCTGCCTTCCGCTGGTTCACGCTGACCGGAGCCGTGTTGAGTTTCCTCCAGGCGACTGTTCTTTTCGGCGTGTCGCGGCGATGGCTCATCGATCCATGGCTGCGCTATGCCGAACACGCCGGTGGAAAGATCCCGCCCCTGATGCGCGACGCTCGATTCCAGCGCGGGTGGCCGCTCTTCATGTCCGTGTTCCTGGGAGCGCTCTGGTGGTGGACGGGAACCCCCGCCGGCCTCGCCTTTCTTCAGCAGGCCAAGTAGTGCATTGCGGCGTTAGGCCACCGTCACGCGTGTCGAACGACGCACACAGGCGCGGTCTTCGGGTCGGATCCATCGTCATCCACTGCCACGAGTTTGCACGAACGGTGGAGTTCTGGCGCGCGGCCCTTGACTACGAGCTACGCGAGCCCGCCGCCGACGACTGGGTCGTGCTTCAGGATCCGACCGGGCGCGGACCGAACCTGTCGTTCCAGGCGCGAGCCACGCCGGCACCCTCGCGAGGGTGGCTCCATCTGGATCTTTACGCCGCTGACCCGGGCGCCGAGGTCGAGCGCGTCGTCCGGTTGGGAGCGCAGCGCTATCCATGGCGTTACCCCCTGGGCGCAGACTATGTGGTGCTGGTAGACCCGGACGGGAATCGATTCTGCGTGGTGAAGGAACCCGGCGTGTGAGGCTCTGGGCGCGGAGTCGCCGCGGGATTCGCACCGCGCGCCTAACGAATCGTCGCCGGTTCCCTGGCGACTGACGCGCAGCATGCCCGCAGGCTACGGGCTGATTGCCGTACACGGGTCCTCTGCAGGGCGAACGCCGCGGCCACACGTTAGGCAATGGCGTCACCAACCGTTCCAACGCACGACTCATCGAAGACCTTCGCGGCTGGAGCATCGCGCGAACCCTCCGGCGCGATCCCCTGCCCGTCACTGCGACGATCCACGGCCTACTGTTGCGCGCGTGCACGGCACCGACTCTGCGGTCGTTTGCCTTTCCATACTTATGCACGTGGCGCCGCTCAACATGCCAGAGCCCGCTCGATCGCGACCATCACGTCACGGCGATCCCTGCTGTAAATCACTAGGGTTGCCCCGAGTGGACACGCCGATTGCACGTGACGACTCATGCACCTCCCGTTGGGTTCACGATCAACCGGAGGAAGACCATGAGTCCCCCAGCCGACAAACTCGGCAAAGATCTTTCCGCCCTGAAGGCGGACTGGGTGGCGCGCGTCGCGCGCGACCCCGCGCAACCCCCGCAGGCCACGCTGCTGAGCGGCTACCTCGCCGACAGCAGTCGCGACGGCCACGCGAGGCTCTACCTCGACGCGGAATTGTCGTCGTACGTCGACATTCCCGTCGATGACCTGCTCCACGGCCAGCGCCTTCCCGCCGATCAGTCGCCGCTTGGCGAAGCGGTCGTGTGGGTGCGGCGCAGCGCCAAGCTCGTGCAAGGCAGTGACGTCCAGCGCGCAAGTTCCTGGTTCGAGGGACCGATCACCCGCGAGCAGTACTCGACGGCCGCGGCAGGGACCCTCGGGTTACCCGTCTCGATCCCGGCGTGCGGCCCGCTCCAGACGGTACCCCCGCAGTGTCCGTTCCCGACCATCGGGCCATCGTGTCCGACGGCGACACCGTGCGGTCCATGGACATTGCCGCCGATCTGTCCGCCGCTGACGCTCCCGCCGCAGTGCTTCCACACGCTGCTGCCACAGTGTCCGCCGCTCACGATCCCTCCACGCTGCCCGCCGCTCACGCCGGCGTGCCCGCGGACCCCGGTGCGGCCGTGCGTCACGCACACGCTCATCGGGCCCGGGTGCAATATCAAGAGCGTACTCACGGTGTGCCCGACGCAGCCGGCGTTGTGCACCGTGCATACGGTCCTCAATTGCCCGCCGCGCACCGCGATCTGCCCGGTCACGCCGAACTGCCCGAATTCGGCCTTCGCGTGCCCGAGCCAGCTTGCGGTCTGCGTGACGCCAAACTGCCCCGTGCAGACGGCGATCTGCACGGCGGTCTGCCCGTCGGCGGTCGACGCATGCCCGTCGGCTCCGGGCGGATGTGACACGTTCAACACCATCGTCAACCCGGGAACCACCGTCATCAACCCCGGTGGCTTCAACGGCGGAATGTTCGGCTGACCTCCACCGCCGGGGACGGTGCGCGCGCACCGTTCCCGGCACTTTCCCGCGCAATCGATGCAACTGACACCCGCCAACGCCGCACCATACCTCGTCGCCCGGCGACTCATGCACCCGGACGTGATCGTCGACGGCGACCTCATGGCCATCGACTGTTCTCGCCGGAACCGCAACGTCAAGCTGCGCCGCCGCAACGGCACCGGACTCTTTCTCAAGCAGGTGCAATCGACCGACCCCGCTGACCTCGCCGCGGTACAGCGCGAGGCCACCTGTTACCGGCTCCCGCTGGAGCGCCCCGCACTCGCGCCGCTCGCGCGGATCATGCCGCGCTACCGCCACTTCGACGCCGTGACGCGCATCCTCACGATGGACCTCATCCCCGATGGAGAGAGCCTCTACCTCCACATGCGCACTGCGCGTGTGATGGAACCGGCGATCGCCGCAGCGCTCGGCGAGGCCCTCGCCACACTCCACGCCGCCGACCTCACGGGCGCATTCGACGCGGAGACGCTCGAGGCAACCTTCCCGGCGGTCACGCCCTGGATTCTCTCGGCGCATGAGTTCACCCCGGCCAACACCAACGCCTCGGTGAGCGGCGCCAATCACCAGCTCTTCGACCTCGTGAGGCGACACCCCGGGTTTGCCGAGGCGCTGCAGGCCGCGCGTAGCGAGTGGCACCCCGACCGGCTCATTCACGGTGACATGAAGTGGGACAACTGCCTCGTGCACTTTGTCGAGCCTAACGATCAGGCGGTGATCACCTTCGCCGACTGGGAGCTCGCCGATCGCGGCGACCCAGCCTGGGACGTGGGCGCCCTCTTCCAGGCGTGGCTCGCCCACTGGATCGGCTCCATCCCCGAGGGAACCAACGCGCCACCCGCCCAGCTCCACGCGATGGCGACGATCCCGCTCGACGCGCTGCACCCCGGCATCGGCGCGTTCTGGAACGCGTACGCCACGGCGCGATCCCTCACCGATCGCGAGCGGGAGGAATTCCTGCTGCGCGCGACTCGCGCCGCCGGCGCACGAATGATCCAGACCGCCTACGAGTCGCTGGCCATGGTCCCGCACCTGTCGGCCACGATGGTGCTGCTCCTGCAGGTCTCCCTGAACGTTCTCACGCGCGCGCAGGATGCGCGGCGCCAGCTCCTCGCCCTCGCATGATGCCGACCGACTTCGAACGCGTGGCGCAGCGCGCCGCGATCACCGCTGCCGATCGATTCACCGTCGACGACGTTCCGGTCGCCACCCAGGCGCCCGCGACCGACGGTGCCGGCACCGCCATCATCTCGCAGCTGCAACACCACCTCTACGACCGCTGTTACCTCGATCGTCCCGCGGATCACACCCCCGCCTCCGGCGCGATGACCGACCTCACGCCGGCACTCGCCTCGGCCAACGTGCACGTCGACCGATGGGACCCCGGGTGGACGATCAGCCGCATCAACGCCGACGGCTCGGTTCACGTGACGCGCGAAGGAAAGTCGCGCCTCGCATGGGGCGGGGAGTACCACAGCCTCAAGCCCGGCATGCCGCCCGCCGTGGGCAACGAGGTGCGCCTCTTCGTCGCGCACGAGGCAGCGCAGTTCCAGCCCGGCTTCTACTACGCGTTCGGTGACGTGCTTGCCGACGCACTCGAGGACATCGGGATGGTGCGCTTGTACTGGCACACGACACCCGACGGCGCGGCCGACCTCCTGCACGATCTCGTTGGCACGCTGCGTCACTACGCGCTCCCGTTCCGCCTCAAGGTCCTGTCGGCACGCGAGTTCTTTCCGCGCCCCGACGCGATGGTGGTCTACGTCGCGCAGCGACACGTCCCGCTCACGCTTCGCCTCGCGCGCCTCGTGCACGCGCGGCACGCCGAGTCGCTCGGCGATCGCGTCCCGCTCTTCTCGCGTAGGCTCGCGCGCGGACTCGGGCTCGCCGAGGATCCCGCCAACGGTGAGAGCTTCGGCATGAGCCGCTGCCGGGTGGCCGCCGAAGGATTGTGGAACGCGTTTGTCACCGGCGCGAACGACGTGGCGAGCCGACAGCGCATCGTCGGCGAGCACGCGGCCCGCGCAGGGCTCGACATCCAACGCCCCTGGCTCAATCCAGGCTCCACCGATGCTTACCACTGGGAGAACTGACATGGATCGATACCTCGAGGGGGCGTCTGCGATCGCGCGTAGGCTCTGCGCCGACGCCATCTGGTCCGGCGCGCGCTGCAACTGGCTCGGCGACGCCATGGAGTACGTGGATCGTGACTGGCGCGTCGTCCATCGCGCGTGCGGGACCACCCTGTATGATGGCACCTCGGGCATCGCGCTCTTCCTCTCACGCGTGGCCGCCGAGACGGGTGACGATGTGGTACGCGCCACCGCGCGCGGGGCGCTCGAGCAGTGTCTCTCGCGCATGCACGACCTTCCGGCCCCGGGGCGTCTGGGCGTGTACTCCGGCTGGCCGGGAATCGCGACCGCCCTGATGGAGGCGGGTCGCTCGTTAGGCGAGTCGCGCTGGGTCGAGGCGGGGGAGGCCTTGCTCGCCTCGTTGCGACCGGACAGCGACGACGGCGAGGGACTCGACGTGATCAGCGGCCCGGCAGGCGCCATCCCGGCGCTCCTCGCCACCGGCGACGCAGGGGCGCGCGCGCTGGCGATTGCGTTGGGCGAACGCCTAACCAGTCGCGCCCGCTCCAGCGGTGATGCCGCATGCTGGGAGACGCTCCCCGGGCTTCCGCCGCTCACTGGGTTCTCGCACGGTGCGTCGGGGATCGCGGTCGCGCTGCATGCGCTGTACGTCGCGACCGGAGAGCCTTCGTGGGCGGAGCTCGCGGCGCGCGCCCTGGCGTGGGAGCGGCGGTTGTACGTGGCCGCAGAGGAGAACTGGCCCGACCTGCGCTCGCACTCACCGGGTACCCCTCCGAGCTGCGCGTGCGCCTGGTGTCACGGCGCTCCCGGGATTGCCCTCGCCCGTCACCGCTTGTTAGGCAGCGACCCCCGCATGGGAGACGAGCTCGCGGCGGCGTTGCGCAGTACGCGGCGCGGTATCGACAGCGCGCTCCAGATGCCACGATACGACTGCACGTATTGCCACGGCCTCGCCGGCTTGGCCGATGTGTTCATCGAGGCAGGCGGTGACGAGCACCTCGCCGTTGCCCGCGACGTTGCCGACGCGATGCTCGAGCGCTTCGCGCGGCCCGGTGCGCCATGGCCGTGCGGAATTCCGAATGGCGGTGAGACCCCGGCGCTTCTTACCGGCACTTCCGGCATCGGATGGTTCCTGCTTCGTGTCTGGTCTCCCGCAACCGTACCGACCATTCTCGTGCCGGGCGCTGTCGGTGCGGATCGGGAGGTCGCCGTACGTTGACGTCGATCGGCGCGGCGATCGCCATCGGAGCGGTCCCCGCGGCACCATCGTCCGCCACACGGGACCACGAGATCCCTCGCGCCCACGATGTCGTAGATGGACTCCCGATGTCGTGTCTCTTCAGTGAAGCAGTCTCGATCCCCCGATCCACGCGGCGCATCGCAGCTCATCAGCGGCGGCGCACTGAACAACGTGCCGGAGGACATCGCAGCGGCGCGTTGCATCGCCGCGAGGATGAGGGTGGCCACACTGGAGGAACGCGCCATGATGTCGCACCGCCTGAGGAAGCGATTCTCGATCGGAGCGAAATGCTTGCTGGTGCTCGGCGCCGCGCCGTTGGCGGCGTGCGGCGCTCCCGGTGACTTCGCACCGAGCGCCGCGGAAATTGGTTCATCGAGTGGGGAGACACCGCGCGGCGGAGCCAGCAGCTGCCCCGGGTATGCCGACCCATCGCACTGTCCCCCCTTCGCGACCGGCGGCCCTTACGCGGTCTCGGGAGTCCTCACGCTCCGTACGACGAGTGGCACGGCCCCACTCGCGAACGCCGGCATCGGCGGCTACGTGATCATGACAAGCGGCAACAGCTACGGTATGGCGCCGGTGGTCACCGACGCCAATGGCCGATATCACTTCACGCAGGTGCCTAACGGCGTCGTCGTGCTGACGGGTGACGCGCCGCACGTCTATCAACCCTGCGCCGCCATCGCGACGGTGAGCGGAGCGAGCGGCGACAAGGACTTCGAGATGGTCGACTCGGCGGCGGTGGGACAGTTCACGCCGACGGGTTCACCGACACTCTCGGGCGTTGTGTATCGCAAGACGGACGCGGGGAGGGCGCCAATCGCCGGCGCGGTCATCGAGTACGAGTATTCGCCCGTGATCGCGGCCCGGACCATCACCGACGCGCTCGGACGATATTCCCTTTGCCATCTGCCGCTCGGGCGCGGTGGCCTGGAAGTATGGTTGAATGGCGTCTCCCTCGGCGGGCGCGCCGTTGCCACCTACACCGACCAAGTGATGGACTTGATTTTCTGACGTCCTGTCCTGGCACACAGAAACTCTTCTCACGGCGCCCCGTCTGGATGGTTCGGTGACGCGCCTAACGACTTACCATCACGCGCACCGTTCATGCGTCCACTCGTTCGGGCGTATTCACGCCGAGAGATGAATAGAAACGGGCGCCCCTCCCAGGGCGCCCGCTCGCTGTCTCGCTGATCGTCGGCTTACTTCGACGCCGCCGCCAGTCGCCGGATCTCGCTGGCCATCGTCTTCACGCGCGCACCGTCCTTCGCCCCGGCAGCATCCTTGTCGACCTGCTGCGCCAATGTTGTCAGCGCGGTCGCCCGCGCGGCGCCGCTCTTCATCTCCGCGATGTCGAGCGCTGAGGCGATCGCGGTCGTGCGCTCCGTGGCGAGCCCGTGGTTCCGCACCAGCTGGTCGAGATACGAGCGCACGACGACGAACGCCGGCGGCCAGGTCATCTTCGGCTGGCTCTGCGGATTGTACGCATCGAAGCGCACCAGCTTCGCCGCGGCAATCTCGTTCGCCGAGAGGTACTGGCTCGGCGTCAACTCGAGGATGTCCATCCCGCGATCGAGCTCCGACGAGATGATCAGGCCGTTCCAGTAGTACGCCCCCCACGACCCGCCGATGGCGTTGCCACCGCCGCGCACGCTGGGATCCACCGGTGGCGCCGGCACGTCGGCGCCCCTCGGCGGCGTGATGGAGCCGCGGTCGAAGTACCCGATCTCGTACGCTGAGTCGGCGTTGGTGAAGTCCATGATGTTCACGCCCCCCTGATACCACCCCTGCACGTAGAGGTCGCGCCCGGGGACGGGGATGATGCCGCCGTTATGCGACACGCAGTTCTCCTCGGCGGCCTGCGCCGACGGGAGCTTGAAGTAGGCGCGCTGCGTCTGCTTCTTCTTCGCGTCCAGCGAGATCACCGTGTTGCCACCTAACTCGATCATGCTGGAGGCCTGGCACATCGGGCCGGTGCCGCCCCCCCACTCGTCGGTCTGGATGAGCTTCGTGCCGTCGTTGCTGAAGGCCGCGGTGTGCCGCCCCTGGAAGTTGTTCGTATCGGTGAGCGCGTCGAGGCGCACCGGCTTTTCAGGGTTGGAGATGTCCACGACGATCGAGTGCGTCGAGCACGACGCCGCGAGCAGGTGCATCGCCGGATACGCCGTCACGTCGTGGCAATTGCGCGGACCGGTCGGCATCGCCGCCGGTTCAGCTGCCCGGCGGCTGGCCATCGCCGCCTGCATGCGCGGATCCACCGGGGCGCAGAACTGCTTGCACTCGCCGCTCCCATCCAGGCCGGTGAAGATGCGCGCACCCGGGATCACGTGGGCATCCTCGGGGTGATCGAGCGACACCTTGATGATGTCGAGCTGGAAGAGGGAGTTGGTCGGGTCCGCCGGATCCGTCCCGTTCTTGCACCCTGCCAACTCCGTTTCGGGACGGGCGGCCTGCTGCCCCGACACGTAGAGGTAAATGGTGCGAGGATCGGTGGGACTCGGAACCAGGGTGTGCGTGTGAGAGCCTTTGCAGGTCTGCACGTTCTTCACGAGCTTGGGCGCCCTCGCATCGGACACGTCGAAGATGCGCACGCCGGCCATGTGATCCTTCGGATCCTTCACGCCACCGTCGCCGCAATCATTGCGGTTCCCAGCACCTTCGGCGGAAAGGAAGAGGAGGTTGCCGACGATGGTGGGATCGCCCTGCGAGGTGATGCACTTCGTCGCCGACATCATCACCGGGTTGGCCGGATCGGTGATGTCCCAGATCGTGAAGCCCGCGAAGTTCGCCTGGTAGACGTAGTGCGTACCGAACGCGAGATCCGAGTTGATGAACTTCAAGCCGGCCGCCGAATCGAAGGCCGCCGGCTTCTTCACGAACGACACCTGCTTCATGTTGCTGATCGCAACGCCCGCGTCGTAACGGCCGGGCTTGAGATTGCTTCGGGGATCCTTGCTGGTCGGATATGTCTGTGCCGACACCGTGGTCGACACGACACTAGTGGCCAGCAGCAGGACGATGCCACGCATCACACGCATTGAGGGGTACTCCTTGGGAGGCAACGAGGGGCGGATCAGTGTGGGGTTCACTCGGGCGGGAGCTGCGACAGCAGGCGGCGCATGATGCCGATTTCGGCGGTCTGGGCCGTGACGACATCGTTGGCGAAGACATTGGCATCCACGTCCTGACCAGCGCCTGGGGACTTGAAGAGGTCGTCGACCATTTTGATGGCACCGGCGTGGTGCTTGATCATTCCGACCAGAAAGAGCCGGTCGAAGGAAACGCCCTTTGCCTGGCTCAGCGCCTTGAGTTCGTCGTCGGTCAGCATGCCATCCATCCGCATGTCATGCCAGGAGGCCGTGTCGGGGGCGAACTGCCCCTGCCGGCGGAGCCAGGCCTGCATGATCTCGATCTCAGGGAGCTGCGACTGGTCGATCTTCCGCGAGAGCTTGAGCACCTGCGGATTGGCGCCGTTGGTCTCCGCCATCTGCGACATCACGATGGCCTGGGCGTGGTGGGCGATCATTCTCTGCATGAACTCGACATCGGCCTTCGTATAGACCGCGCCTTCGGGGATGACGATTTCGGGGCCCATGCGGTGCATGCTGTGATCCATGCCCGACTGCGCGATGGCGCGAGAGGGGGAGGCGGCGAGCAGGCAGGCGACAGTAAGGGCAACGATCGAACGAGAGGACGTCATGACGAATGTGCTCCGGAGGCAGCCGACACACTGAGCACGCCGGCGGACGGTAACGCAAGGGGGTCCCGCAACCACGAATGAATACGTGGCGGGAAAAGGGGGCGTTGCGGCGCTGCCATCCTCATGGGCCGCACTGGCCGAGAGCCGGGCGTACATCCTTCCCGCGGGAGGACGTGACAGACGTGGAGACGCCGCGCTGCTCCAGTTGATTGGATTCAGGTGATACATCGCATCCGGAGGCCCAAACGTGCGCCAGACCCTTCACGCCCTCGCCCGCACCACCCGGACTTCCTTTCGGCGCACTCTAGCGGCAATCGTGTTCGGAGCGGGATGCGCGCGTGCTCCCCAGGCGGCGGCGCCCGCCCCGGCGAGGGACGCCGCGACGTCCGCCGCAACGGATTCGACGCTCGCGAGCAATGCCCGCGAGGCGCAAGCGCTGTTGACCAGCCTCGGCGCGCGTTCGTCAGAACCCGCTGAGCAGGTGTTCAAGAACGTGCAATGGCTCAAGGGCGTGTCGGCCAGCACGTTTCTCACGATCATGAACGTCGGATACGCGCGCGCGCTCGGCGTGCGCTGCCGGCACTGCCACGTCGCGGACGACTATTCGAGCGATGCCAAGCGTCCGAAGCGGGCGGCGCGAGAGATGGCGGTGATGCATCGAGGAATCAACGACCAACTCCGCGCGATGACGAACCTCGCCACGATGCCAACCGAACGTCGCAACATCAACTGCATGACGTGTCATCGGGGGCGCGTAAATCCCAACGCCCCATAGTCACGAGGCGCAACGCGAGGCTAACGCTCCGGTGCTGACACCTCGCTCAGCCGATCCTCGCGGCATCCTCCTCTGCGACACCCTCGCTGACGCACCGACGCACCAACGCACCGACGTGTTGCAACACTGCGCGTTGCGGCTGACGGCGGCAATCACGGTAACATCGCGCCCACGTCGCTTCGACGCGGTGGAGTGCGCAGGCTACATTCACGTCCTCGCTCCTGCCATCACAGAGACGCCAACATGCTCACTGGACATCACCTGCGGAACGTCGCGATTCTCGCCCTGGGCGTATCGAGCGCGTGCGCGCGCTCGTCCGATATGCCGTCCGCGTCGGTTGCCGACAGCGCGTGGACGACCACTCCTTCGGGTCTTCGGTATCAGGTCGTAGATGCCGGCACGGGCCCCATCGCCGCTGCGGGCGAGCAGGCATTCATTCACGAGACGATGAGCGTGATTCGGGACACGATCCTCGTCGATACCTGGGCGCTCAACTCACCCATCGAGTTTCTCCTGGGGGCCCGCCAGGTGGTCGACGGTGTCGACGAGGGCGTAACGGGCATGCGCGTCGGCGAACGCCGCCGCCTGATCGTGCCGCCCGCGCTCGCCAAGCGCGACGTGACCTGTTCGGCCGCGGATCCGAAGGAGTGCCCGACGCCAGTCACTCTCTATGGGGAGAACGACACCCTCCAGTACGAGATCACGCTGCTGCGCGTGCGGAAGCCCTAGCACGCCCAACGGTAAGGACCTACACCGACGTAGACGAAGTCTCTCGTCTTCTCGTCTTCTCGCTTTCCGCATGCCTTTGCATCGTCACCACATCGCCTGCGCCCTCATCGCGGGACTCGTCACCGCCCCGTCGACCGGTGCACAACAAACACGCGCCGAACGAACGTCCTTCACCGAGACGTCGAGCTACGCCGACGTGATCGCCTTTCTCGACTCGCTCGATCTGCGCGCGCCGCGCAAGCTGGTCCGCGGGTCGATCGGGCGATCGGTGGAAGGGCGCGATATCCCCTTCGTTGTGGCGAGTCGGCCAGCCGTGGCAACGCCCGAGGCAGCGCGGCGGACCGGGCGCCCCATCGTGTACCTGCAGGCGAACATCCACGCCGGCGAGGTCGAGGGAAAGGAGGCGGTGCAGGCGCTGCTCCGCGACCTGGTGCTCGACTCACGCCCCAACGTGCTCGACTCGCTCGTCGTCGTCGTAGTGCCGATCTACAACGCCGACGGCAACGAGAAATGGGGGCCGCAGGAACGGCAGCGCGGCGCGCAGAACGGTCCCGCACTCGTGGGACAGCGCCCCAACGCCGACACGCTCGACCTCAATCGCGACTACATCAAGGGCGAGGCACCGGAGACGCGCGGGTCGCTGGCAATGTTCGCGGCGTGGCGCCCCGACGTGTTCGTGGACCTGCACACGACCGACGGCTCGTATCATGGCTATGCGCTGACGTATGCACCGTCGTTGCACCCGGCGGCAATGGAGGGCGCGCTGTCGCCCGCCGGCCCGTGGACCCGCGACACGCTGCTCCCGGAACTGCGACGCCGCGTTAGGCAGCGCGACGGATTCGAGACCTTCGACTACGGCAACTTCCGCGGCGTCGGCGACAGGCGCGACGATCCCACCTCGCTGGCGAAGGGGGGGTGGGAGACGTATGAGCACGGCCCGCGCTACGGCACCAACTATGCCGGCCTGCGCGGGATGGTGAGCATCCTCAGCGAGGCCTATTCCCACGATCCGTTCGCGCGCCGAGTGGCGGCGACGCGGGCATTCGTGCAGGAGTTGCTGTCGGCCGTCGCGGATCATCGCACGATCGTACTCGCGCGCGTGCGCGGGGCGCGCGCCGCGAAGGTTCGCACCCCCGTGCCGATCCGCGCGGCGCTCACGCGGGAGCCGCACACCGACTCGGTGCTCGTCGAACCACTCGTAGCCACGGGCGATTCCGTGCGCCACGAGCCCGGGCTGCGACCCGGGTATCGTCGCTCAGGAAAGGTCACGGCGGTCGCAATGCCGGTGTTCGATCGATTCGATGCGGTGCGTGGCGCACCACTGCCGACCGCGTGGGTGCTCGATGCGTCGGCGAGTGACCTCGGCGCGCAGCTCGAGCGGCACGGGCTCGAGGTGCAGCGCCTGCAGTCGGCGTGGCGCGGCGCGGGAGCGACGTTCGTCGTGGATTCCATGGGCCGAGGCGCGCAGGCGTTCCAGCGTCATCGCGAGGTGCGGCTCGAGGGGCACTGGGAAGTCGGAGTGCTCGACCTCCCGGCCGGTACGATCGTCGTCCCCGCCGACCAGCGGCTCGCCGCACTGGCTGCGGTACTGCTCGAGCCGGAGAGTGACGACGGCCTCACGACATGGAACGCCTTCGATTCGGCCCTCGCGAAGGGTGCGCCGCATCCGGTGCGGCGGGTGACAGGATCGATTCCCGAGCGGTCGCGGAAGCGGTAGCGAACGCGTGTCCTTCCGTCGCCGCGCCAGCGCATCGTCCCACGAGAAGGTATCGTCTTCCGACGTGCTGCCCTGAGCGGGCCCGTCGCCCCGCTCCTCCGTCCTCACACGCATCGCCCCGGTGCCAGTGTCGCGATTCCTGCTTGGTAGCCTAACGATCCTTCTCGGCGCGACGGTGGTGAACGGTCAGGACCGACCGCCGGTTCGCGAGAGCGTGCACGTGGTCGTCGCGTCCACGCCGCGCCTCCTGCGGATCGACGGAACCCGCGTGCTCGTGTGGGAGCTCCACCTCCGGAACGGTCGCGCCGACTCGCTCGAGGTAGTGCGACTGCAGGCCTTCGACGGCAAGGATTCCGCACGTGCCGTTGTCGACGCGAGCGGTGCCGCGCTGGTGCGCGACCTGCAGTCGCTGCAGCGTGGGGTTAGCCTCCGCGCACCTCAATGGCTGGCAGCGGGAGAGACGCGCGCGTTTTACGGATGGGCGCCGCTCTCCGGATCGCCGCCGCGTACCGTGAGGCACGTCGTGCACGTTCGCGTCCCCGATGCAGCCGATCCGCTGTTGGTGCGCGTGGGCGCCGTCGCCGTCCGAGCGTCGTCGGGAACCCCACTCGCCGCGCCGCTGCGTGGCGGTCCGTGGGTGGCCATCTACCTTCCCGAGGTCGCCGGTGGACACCGGCGCGCCGCCATCACCGTCGACGGCCAGACCCGCATTCCCGGGCGCTTCGCGATCGACTGGGTGCGGCTGCGCAGCGACGGTCGTCTCGCGCCCGCGAACGCCTCGGTGCGCAACGGATTCGGATCGGAGGTGCTCGCGGTCGCTCCGGGGCGCATCGTCGCAGCGCGTGACGACATGGCCGACAACACCGACAGCGCAGGGCGACCCCGGCCAAAGTTCGATCTGGCCCACGAAAGCGGGAACTACGTGGCGCTCGCGCTCGCGGATGGGCGCGTGGTGTGGTACGAGCATCTGCGCGCTGGTAGTGTGCGCGTACGTCCCGGCGAGCGCGTAGGCGTCGGGACGGTGCTCGGGGAGCTCGGATACTCGGGGAGCAGCAGTATCGGCCCACACCTTCACCTGCACGTGGCGGATCGTCCGTCGCTCCTCGGCGCCGAGGGTGAGCCATTGGCATTCTCGTCATTCACCGAGCTCGGACGCTTTGGAACGATAGGGGAGCTGCTCAGCGGTGCGCCCTATGCGCCCGCGCGGCGCCCGTTCGACCGGGCGTTTCCCGCATCCCTCGCCGTGTTGGAATTCCCGCTGCGGTAAGGTGGGCGATGCGTCCTGGTGCGTGCATATTGCGACATCTCTCGCCGACCACAGGGGCGCGCCATGACGCTTGACCGATCGAACCCGCACCGCATGCGTTTCGTCCTTCCGGTACTGGCTGTCGTCGCCTCGGCGCTGCTCTCGGCAGTTGCGCGTGCCCAAGGCGACAACCGAGTCAGCCAGACTCCTGCGACCTACCGCGGCCATGCGCCCACGTTCTCGCACGACGTGGCGCCGATCTTTTACGCCAACTGCACGACGTGCCACCGGCCGTCGGGGCTTGGACCGATGTCGCTGCTCAGCTATCCGGTCGCCAAGCGGTACGCCGCGAGGATTCGCAAGGCGGTGGACAACGGCATCATGCCGCCCTGGCACGCCGAAAGCGCGCACGGCGTCTTTAGCAACGACCGCCGCCTCTCCGACGCGGACAAGGCGACCATCCTGGCGTGGATCGATGCCGGCGCTCCCGACGGTGACGCCAGCGAGCTTCCCCCGGCACCGGTGTATTCCGACTCGTGGACAGGAGGGACGCCCGATGTCGTCCTGTCGATGGCGGAACCGTACGCCGTCCCGGCCAAGGGGACGATCGAGTACCAGTACTTCGAGGTGCCGACGAACTTCAGCGAGGACAAGTGGGTCTCGACCTTCGAGATCCTGCCGGGATCGCGGAAAGCGGTGCACCACGTGCTCGTCTATGCGCGCGCGCCGCGGGGCGCAGCGCCTCCCCCCTCGCCGGGAACGCCCACCAACGGCGGCCAGCGTGAACGGCGTGTCCCGCTCTTCACGCCCGACTCGGGTGACTATCCCGATCCTCCGCCCCCTCCCCCACCCAGGAGCGAGCCGCGCAAGGAGGAGCCGCAGCGCGAGCTGGGAGCGCTGATCGGCGCGACCGCGCCGGGGACCAATGTCGTCACCTTCCCCGAGGGAGCGGCGCTCCGCATCGCAGCGGGCACCGTGCTGACGTTCCAGATGCACTACACCGCGCATGGCCACGACGACCAGGACAAGACGTCGGTCGGCCTGACATTCGCTAAGGTCCCGGTCACCGATCCGGTGCGGGCCACCAACTTCCTCAATGCCGCCTTCGTCATCCCGCCAGGCGCAAAGGACTACGCGGTCTCATCGGGCATCACCGTGCGCGACACCGTGCGCATCTGGTCGATGATCCCGCATACGCACCTGCGCGGCGTGCGGTGGGAGTACGAACTGATTCACCCAGATGGTCGTACCGAAAAGGTCCTCTCGGTCCCGCGCTACGACTTCAACTGGCAGACCCTGTACCAGTTCGCCACACCGCTGCTCATCCCCGCCGGCTCGCGCCTGCACGCGGTCGCTTGGTACGACAACTCTGCGTCGAACAAGCACAACCCCGATCCCACGAAGGAAGTGCGCTGGGGCGACCAGACCTGGGAAGAGATGCAGTACACCGCATTCTTCTACTCGATGGGGAGCGGGAAGCCCGCGTCATCTACTTCGAGCGGCGCGTCGAAACCGTGAGCGTGTCGCGGCGGTCGATCCGCGATTGCCCGACCGGTGCGAGTGCAGACAGTGGTGCCGCGTTGTCGCGCGCCGGCATGCCGATGCGGCGATGCAGCTTGCCCGGCGTGCCGAGTCGGAGGGCGATCAACCGGCGGCGCTAACGAACCATCCGCGACTGTTCTGCAGCTGCAGATTGCACCACCCGTTACCTACATGCCTCCCCCACGATCATGCGCCGACGGCTCGCCTTCCTGAGCATGTGTCTGGCTTCCATCGCCGCCGCGCTCGCGTGCGGCCGGGCCTCGCCGGCCCTCACGGACGCCACGGCTCTCTCCCAATTGAAGACGTTCGAACAAACGTGGGCGAACGCCGCTGTAGCTCGTGACCGCGCGACGTTGGATCGACTGATGGCTACGGAGTGGACCATTACCCTCGCCGACGGGCGCCGGAGCGACAAGGCGCGTGCACTGGTTCGGTGGACGAGCCCTTTGGCTCCCGACATCGCGCGCGAGATTTCGCTCGTCGATTCCGTCGAGGTGCGTGTCCTCGGCCCGGATGCAGCCGTCGCAACTGCCGCCGTGACTGACATCGAAGTGCGTGCGCACTCTGCCGACACCATACGCACTCGCGTCACCGACGTCCTCGTTCGGCGCAACGGTCGCTGGCAGGCAGTGGTGAGCCACGAGTCGATACGCGCTCCGGCCTCATCGACGGCACGTCCCTGATCGCAGCCGAGGACGCGTCTCGTCGTCACGCAGTTTTGGGTTTGGGCGCTGTCGGGCTCCGACGGGCGGACGTCGCGAGCGAGATCACGCCTTCGCGACGGACGAGGAGGGTCATCGCCACGAGTCCGGTACGTCCCGCACTTGGAGATCGTTAGGCGGACTGCGCCTGTTTCGTCGGACCTGCCCGAGCGTCGTCGCGAGGCGCCCTGACGCGAGTACCAGCGCTCGTCGCCTTACGCGTGCTCGCCATTATTTGTCTGTGCCGAAGGGTGTCGCCGCCTGGCGGTTGTTGCCACGGATTCCGGCTCCCCTCGCAGGATCTGCTTCCCGCGTCGCTGTCCCGCGAAGTGACGACAGGCGACGCGAACCGAAAGGTTCGGGTCATCTCGTCAGCAACTCATAGCGATCTCTCGGCAGCGGCTGCATAGGCTCTACCTTCTCGCCCAGTCGCTGCAGTACCGGGGTGGCGGGATCGAACGCGGTCCACCGCGGCACGCCGGCGCCGTTTGGATCTCCCGTTCTGGCAAAGTTGGCCCAGTACGACATCATCGCCTTCGACAACCGGTGGTCCACCGCCGTCCACGGCCGTTGGATCGCGTCGAGCGTTCCAAAGACATACGGAACCTCGGCGGTATGGAACGCTCCGAATTCCGGATGCTCGGGCCACGGGATGGCATGGTCGAAATAGTACGCGAAGGCCGGCGTGTGCGACGTCTTCGCACGCTCGGCGAGCAGTCGCTCGAGACCAGCGATTCCCGCGTCGCGGGCGCTCTCGACGGCGGCGGCACTCGCTTCTGCGTCCGTACCCGCGGGATAGGTCGTCAGGAATTGCGACGCCCGATCGCCGTAGCGCTGCTCGGCCTGTTTGCGAAATGCATCGGCCGTCGCCTTGCCGTAGCCGGGCCCTGCGCTCCCTTCATCGGCGTTGAGTCCCGTTAGGGTCGGGACGTCGTTCTGCCGGCCGGCGGCGAAGGTTGCCGTCGTCTCCTCGACGAGGAAGCGCCCGTCCACCACTGGGCCGAATCGCCCGCCGCCGATGAACTTCTCCGCGGGGAGCGCGCGCAGCTCGGCCAGCGACTTCGCGCCAAGCTTCGTCGCGTAGGCGACTCCTTCCTGCTCGGCGTCGGCGCGCGGGCGCGTGACGCTCCGCGCCGTGGCCACCCCGAACGCGGCGAGGCCGCCGGGTCCGCTCTCGATCGCCGCGCGCTGGAAGAGTCCCTTCGCCATCGGCGACGCCGTGTGCAGGTAGACCGACATCGCCCCCGCCGACTGACCGGCGATCATCACTCGGCGCGGGTCGCCCCCAAACGCAGAAATGTTGTCCCGCACCCATGCCAGCGCCGCGGCCTGGTCCATCAGCCCGTAGTTGCCCGACGCCCCTCCCTCCTTCGTGAGCTCAGGGTGCGCGAGGAAGCCGAGCGCGCCTACGCGATAGTTCATGTTCACGACGACCAGCCCCTGCTCCGCGGCCAGGTGCGAACCGTCGTACACGGGAACGTCGCCCGATCCGCTCCCGAAGCCGCCACCGTAGATGTAGACCAGCACCGGCTGCCGCTCGTTAGCCTTGGCGGCCGTCCACACGTTCAGGTAAAGGCAGTCCTCACTCGTGGGGCCGAGGAGGAGGAACTCTGCCGTCCACGGTCCAAACGGGGTGTTCGGTCCCTGGATGCATGCGGGAGAGAAGCGGTCGGCGGCACGCGTTCCCTGCCACGCTGTCACGGGCCGCGGCGGGCGCCAGCGCAGGTCGCCGACCGGCGGCGCCGCGTAGGGGATGCCGAGGTAGGCACGCACCCCGGGGCGCTTCGCAGCGGTGCCGCTGACGGTGCCGGAGCTCGTGTGCACTACTGGCGCCTGTGTCGCGGCACGCGTGGTGGCCCCACCTTGCCTGTCGCGCGCTGTGCCCATGGCGCCGCCGGCTTCGTGCATCGTCAGCACGAGGAGAAGCGCCGCGGCACCTTTGGCGATAAGCTGCGCACCATGCTTAGGTGTTTCCATCGACTCAGCGCGGAAGCGGACGGAGACGGTGTGGTGCCCGGGCGGAATGCCGGATCACGTTGCGGTGCGTTGCCTAGGATATCGGCTTCAGCATGCCGTGCATCCCCATCCAGCGTACGAAGGCATCGAACCAGCCCGTGCTCGTGGTCTCCTTGGGATACATCCCGAAGCCGTGTCCCCCCTGCTCGTACAGGTGGAACTCGACGGGGCGCTTCGCCGCTCGCCAGCTCTCGATCAGCCCAAAGCCGCTGTTGCCGAAGAGCGGGTCGTCAGCGGCAAGGGCGACGAACATCGGCGGCGCATCGGCCGGCACGGTCACCTGGGCGAGCGGTCCATAGATATTGCCGATGAAGGCCGGCTTCGCGTCGTCGCCCGCGAGCGTCGTTGCCATCGTCAGCATGGCCCCCGCCGAGAAGCCCACCATGCCGATTCGGGTCGGGTCGACATGCCACTCGGTGGAACGCGCACGGATGAGGGCGAACGCGGCACGCGCATCGGCGATCTGAGGCGCGAGACCAGCAATCGCCTGTTTGGGATCGGGACGCGGCGGCCGGGCGGCGCCAGAGAACATGTTGCGCATCGATTGCTCGAACGCCGCCATGTCGGCTGGTGTCTGGTTCAGGCGGTACTTGAGCACGAACGCCGCCACTCCGTGCTTTGCCAGCGCCTTTGCGACGTCCCACCCCTCGTTTTCCATCGACAAGGTGAGAAAGCCGCCGCCCGGTGCCACAACGACTGCCGCCCCGCTTGCTCTCGCTGCATCCGGGAGGAAGGGGGTCAACGTCGCCACCGTGACATTGCGAGCGAACATGCTCCCGTACTGGCTGTGCCAGGACTCCGAGGTGCTGGCGCCCGGAAGGGGACCGGTGCCGATCTCGATCGCGTTCGGCTGCGACGGCGTAGGGATCGGCGTAATCTTGTCGTTCTGGGCCCGGGCTGGCGCGGCGAGCGTCAGGCTCAGTGCCAGCAGTGCCGCCATTTCACCAGCGCGCCGCCTCTTGGCTGACCGCGGCGTCCGTACTGCACTCGTGTCTCGCGTCATACTTCCACGCTCCGCAGGTTGGTTCTTTTGTCTGCGGTCAACCTACGTGACCTCGGGCGACGGGCAAGATTGCGCCCGAGATTGCACCCCGACATCGCGCGGGAGGTCGCGCGGGAGGTCGCGCGGGAGGTCGCGCGGGAGGTCGCGCGACGAAGCTTGCGGTCGGGCTGGCACCGCCTCTCATTCCGATGTCGCCCGCCGCCTGATCTCGTAGAATCGCCACTCACTTCGCTCATGGGACTCCTGACCTTCAGCATCAACGTCACGCTCGACGGTTGCGTCGATCACCGCGAGGGCGTCGCCGACGACGAGACGCACGCCTTCTTCACTCACCTCATGGACGAGGCCGGAGCGATGCTCTGGGGGCGCGTCACGTACGAGATGATGGAGAGCTACTGGCCGCTCGTCGCCCGTGGCGAAGTCGAGGCGCCGCCGGCGATCCGCGAGTGGGCGGACAAGCTCGACGTCAAGCCGAAATACGTCGTGTCGTCGACGCGCACGAACTTCCCGTGGACCAACAGCCATCACATCGCCGGCGATCTGCGCACAGGCATCGAGCGGCTGAAGGAGAGCATGCCGGACGGTGTGCTGGTCGGTAGCACGCAGCTGGCGAATGCACTGGACCGACTCGACCTGATCGACGAGTACATGTTCCTCGTCCACCCGCGCATCGTCGGTCATGGCCCGACCTTGTACGAGGGCGGGCTTCCCGGTACTCGGCGGCTCGAGCTCCTCTCGGCGACACCGCTTCGCAACGGATCGGTGGCGATGCACTATCGGCGCGCGCGCGACTAACTACGACCTGCTGTTTGTTGGCCGTGCGCGGAACTCCGCGCACGCAGGTGATGCCGGAGTCGCGCGAGCGCCGGAGGCTCAGCTCCCCTGCTGCTCCGCGGTCAGCGCGTCGAGCCGCTGGTAGCTCGTCTCCATGCCGTCGGTCATCCCCGTCGAGATGGCCGCATCGCGCTCGTCTTTGGATCCGTAGGTGATGAGCACCACCAGCGTGGTCACGCCGTTCCGCTCCGTGAACGTCGTGCGCGTGATAGTCGGCGTGGTCGGCATCTCGCCGCCGAAGGTGCCCGGATCGTAGTACTCCGCCTGGACCAGCAGTGACGGCGCATCGACTTCGCGATACTCGCCGTAGAAGCCGAACTCATTGCCTTCCGCATCCTGGCGCCAGCGCCAGCGATATTTGCCGCCGACACGGACATCCATCTCGCACACCGGCATGGTCCACCCCTCATACCCACCGATCCAGCGCCGGAAGAGGTCCGGCTCGACGTGCGCCCTCCAGACCAGCGTACGGGGCGCACGGAAGTCACGCGTCACACGCACCTCCGTGTCACTCGGCAGGGTGACCTCGGTCTTGTTGTTGCTGGCGGGAGTCATTGATGTGGTTTCCGGGGTGAATTCTGCACGGACTCTACGACTGAAGCGGTCCGGCTTTGGGCAGGTGTTCAGGGTGTTCCCCTATCGGCGTTTTCGAGTCGATCGCTGCGGCTTGGCTTGCAGCTGATCGAGGAGGTCATCGAGGGCGCTGAACCGGCGCTCCCAGAACTCGCGGTATTCCGCCAGCCAAGCGGTCGCCTCGCCGAGTCGCGCACCTTCGATCCTGCGCGGCCGGCGCTGCGACGCCTGCGCTGTGGAGACGAGCCCAGCGCGCTCCAGCACTCGCAGGTGCTTGGAGATCGCCGGTTGGCTCATGGGGAAGCGCTTCGTGAGGTCCGCGACAGACGCCTCCCCCTGCGCGAGCCGGGCAAGGATGGCGCGTCGCGTGGGATCCGCCAGGGCGGCGAAGGTGGCGTCGAGACGTTGGGAGGGTGTCACCGCATTTGTTCCATAACCATCTGGTTATGATAACCAGCTGGTTATGAACGTCAAGCGCGTGCGAATGGTCCGCGGCGACGACGATCGATCGGATCGAGGCATCTCTCCTCGAAGGCTCTCAGGGCGTGCCGCAGGTTGCGGGGAGCGCAGATGGCACTCTCCGCATTCAGTCAGATCGCCGCGCTCACGGAGAAGCGTCCACCATCCGCTCAAATCGCGGATTTCCCCGGAGCGGCCGGAACACCGGCTCCAACCGCAACCACGCCGGCGAGATATCGGCGTAGTTGGTGGTCAGCAACGGCTCGAGAATTTCCAGCGCCCGGTCGAACGCTCCCGCCTGCACGAGAATGCGCGCCACCTGGTAGCGCACGTACGGACCGGTCGTCTGGTCGAGCGCCGTCTCGCGCATCTTGAGCGACTGCTCGGCCTCGGCGATCGCCTCGGCGTTCCGCCCCATGAGCGCCAGCGCCCTCCCATGCAGCTCGTGCAGCTGTGCATCGTTGGGGTAACTCGCCAGCTGCGCCTCGGCGATGATGCGCGAGCTGTCCCCGTATGCGCGCCCCTTGGCGGTGTCGCCCAGCAGGAGCCACGTGCGCCCGACCTTGAGCGCCCACTGCTGCCGGTTGTTGCGGAACTGCGCCGGCGACATCTGCGTGAGGCGGCGCAGCAACGGCTCGTCCAGCACCCACATCATCTCCTGGAAGAGCGCGAAGTACGCCACCAGTTCGGTCGTATCGGCATGCTGCAGCCCGTCGTGCACGAACCGCTGCGCCCCGGGCAAGTCTCCCATCGACACGCGATTGATCACCGCATTCTCGATGATCGACACGTTTCCAGGCGACAGGTCGAGCGCCTTCTTCGCCCACTCGTCCGCCTCGGCAAAACGACGCGTGCCGTGCAGGATGGTGAGCACCTGTGCCGCTGCGTTTGCATTGCGCGGATCGAGCGTCGCTGCGCGCTTGGCGTAGTCCGCGGCGGCATCCCACTTCCCCAGCAGGGCACTCGCTGCCGATGCCGTCGAAAGGAGCTCGACGTTGTTCGGCTCGCGCATGAGACCCGTGTCGACCTGCGCCATCGATCCCTCGTAGTCCTTGCGCACGATGCGATACAGGCGCGAGGCTGCACGCCGCACTTGGGGATTGTCGGGCGCCAGGCGCATTGCCCGCGCCGTTGCATTCTCCGCCCTGCGGGCATGCTCGTCGGTCGCGTTGACCTGGAAGTTGGCGATGCTCGTGAGCGCCACGCGCGCCCACGCCAGCGCGAACGAGGTGTCGAGCGCCACCGCGCGCTCGTAGTGCGCCATCCCCTCGGCGAGCGCGATCCCGTCGTTGCGCGACATCGCCTCGGTGGCGCGCTCGCCGCGCAGGTATTCCTGATACGCTTCAATATTCCGTGTGGGCCTCGCACTAAGCGCCACTTGCGCCTCGGTTCCAAGATTCGCACCGAGCGCGGTCGCCACCTTCGTGGCGATGCCCGACTGCACCTTGAAGACGTCGCTCATCTCCTCGTCGAACCCTTCCTGCCACTTCGTGTCGCCGCTCGACGTGCTGATGAGTTCCGGGGTGACGCGCACGTGGCGCGCGCCGGTCGCACCATTGGCCCAGCGCACGGTGCCCGTGAGGATGTACTGCACGCCGAGTTCGGCGCCGAGTTCACGCGGCGACTTTCGCGTCCCGCGATACTGGTTCGAACTCGTGCGCGCGACAACGCGGAGCCCTGGCACAGCGGTGAGCTTGCCGCGCACCTCCTCGGTGATGCCGTCAGCAAACTCGGCGTCCTCCGCCGTCCCAGTGCTCTCGAACGGCAGCACCGCCAGCGCATTTCCGGGCGGCGACGTGTCACGCGACCGCCAGGCGAACAGCGCCGCTGCAACAACTGCCGCCGCAACGACCGCGACGGCGCCATAGCGTCGGCCCCGCGACGCATTCGGCGCGCGTGCCGACGATCCTGCTCCGCCCCTCGCATCGACCGTGCTTGACCTGGTCGTCGAGAGCATGTCGCCAAGCGCATCGGCAAATTGCGCGGCCGTGGCGTACCGATCGGCAGGAGCCTTCGCCAACGCCTTCGCGATGATCGCATCGAGCGCCTCGCTCACCGTCGGGCGTATTCTGGCGATCGGACGCGGCTGCTCGGCGATCGTTCGCGCAATCCGTGCCTGGATCGTCGGCGCATCGAACGGAGCCTCGCCGGCCAGCATCTCGTAGAGCACACACCCCAACGCGAAGATGTCGGAGCGCGCATCGAGATCGCGTTCGCCGCTCACCTGCTCGGGACTCATGTAACCGGGCGAACCGATCGTGATGCCCGTCTGGGTGAGCGCCGACGTATCGCCGCCGAATCCCGATCCCGCTCCGCGCAGGGCGCGCGCGATCCCGAAGTCGGCGACCATTGCGTGTCGCCCGATCAGGAGGATGTTTTCCGGCTTGACGTCGCGGTGGATGACGCCGTGTTCGTGCGCATAGTGCAGCGCGTCGGCCACTTCGCGCGCGATGCCGATGGCATCGGGGACAGCAAGCTGTCGCTCCCGTTGCAGCCGCTGACGAAGTGTCTCCCCCTCCACGAACGGCATCGTGAAGTACAGGCGGCCGTCGGCGGTGCCGGAGTCGAAGACGCCGAGGATGTGCGGATGCTGCAGGCGCGCGGCGAGCTTGATCTCGCGCTCGAAGCGCTCGACGCCGACGTCTGCCGCTATGTCGTCGTGCAGGACCTTGAGCGCGACCGAACGGTCGTGCCGGATGTCATGCGCGAGATAGACGACCGCGAATCCGCCGCGGCCGAGTTCGCGATCGATCCGATAGCGGTCGAGGAGGGCGGCCTGCAGTCGGGCGCGTTCCAAGCGGTGGAGTCGGCGGGTGAAGTCGTCGAGACACTACGCACGGTTGAGCTAGCCGTCCAGTGGCGAGGGCGCTCCACTCTCGATTCTTGCAGCCGCTTCTCTCCGGCGTTGGCACCATGAGGCGCACGGACCGGCGTCCCGGCACGCTGCGCGGTGCCTCGTTCGGGAGCGCGACTCCTGCCAACGGTGGAGTCGCGCTCCCCAACCATCAGTTCTTTCCGCCCTCCCCGTCGGGTTGCGCCTGCGCCGTTCCGGCGCGCACCTGGTCGCGCCCTTTCTCCAAGTACGGAATGCCGCGCACCATCCATTCGGGGGGCGCCTCTCCCTTGAGCTTCACCGCGAAGAACTCGCGCATCTTCTTGTCGATGTCCTTCTGGTTCGCCCGCTTGGTCGGATTGTGTTCATCGCCGTTGTACACGACCATGTACGCCTCCTTCCGCAGGCGGCGCATCGCCACATAGAACTCGATTCCCTGGTACCAGGGCACCGCGCCGTCGTTGTCGTTGGCCATGAACAGCACCGGCGTCTCGACGCGATCGAGCTTGAAGAGCGGCGAGTTCTCGATGTAGCGCTCCGGCTTCTCCCAGAGCGAGCCGGCGATGCGGCTCTGCGTGTGTTCGTACTGGAAGGCGCGCGCCATCCCCGAGCCCCAGCGAATGCCGCCATACGCGCTGGTCATGTTGACCACCGTCGCGTTAGGCACCGCGGCCGCGAACATGTTGGTCGCGGTGATGAGGTAGGCCGTCTGGTACCCGCCCCACGACTGACCGGTGATCCCGATGCGATCGCGATCGACGAACCCCTTGGCGATGAGCGACAGCACACCGGGAACGATCGCCTTCTCGGCACTTGGGCCAGGATATCCCTCGGTGTAGACGATGTCGGGCATGAAGACGAGGTACCCTTCGGCGTTGTACACGAGGGGATTCACCACATTGCGCCCGGTCGGCGCGACGTAGTTGTGCAGCCCGTCCGACAGCTTCTCGTAGTAGTACACGATCATCGGATACTTCCTGGACGGATCGAAATTCTCCGGCTTGTACAGCATTCCACGGAGCGGTCGGCCGTCGGTGTTGAGCCACGACACGAGTTCAACGGTGCCGCGCGGGTACTGCGCATCCTGCGGGTTCGCGTTGGAAATCTTCGTGAGTTCCGTGAGCGAGGCACCGGTCCACAAGTCGGGGAACTCGCGATACGTCGACTGGGTGAGGAGGTACTGATCGGCGTTGCGAGCCTTTTGTATCCCGGCGTAGTTGCGGTCCCCCATCACGATGCGCTCGGGAAGCGACGTCGCGCCGATGCGGTCGCGCCAGTAGCCGCTCGCCTTGGTCAGCGTATCATCCGCGCTCAACAACAGCGGGCGTGCAGGATCGTAGGCACGCTCCTCGCGATCGAGATTCACGGCACGGAAGACGATGCCGAGCCTGCGCCCTTCACCATCGGTGAGGTTCTTCGGCGGCACTGCGCCGGTCGGGTCGACCTCCCACACGTCGAAGCGATCGTAGATGAGGACGCGGCGATCGTCCTTCGTCCATCCGCCGAGCCCGTACGCCGGCGGGGTGTCGGGCGAGTCGAATTCCTCGTCATCGAAGCGGATGTTGGCAATGCCACCGGTCAGGTCGACCTTCTTCCCTGTTGCGATGTTGTAGGCAAACCAGTGCCCTTCGTCGAACCAGGTCACGAAGTTGCCGCCGGCCGACAGTCGCGTATCGCGGCCGAGCTTCTTCGCGAGGAGCGTGCGCTTCCCGGTGAGCGGATCAATGAGGTACGCGTCGGCACCTCCCTCCCCCCAGAACTGCTCGATCGCATACTCGACCGGGTTGAGGGCGAGCACGTGGCGCCCGTCATCGCTCACACTCACCTGCGTGAGCGAGTCGTTGCCGAGCTTCGTCCATCGATTCGCCGCGAGATCGTAGAGCGCCAGGTGGGTGCGGTTGCGCTCGCGCGCGGCGTTCAGCTTCTGCATCGGCTGGATCGTCGT
>CAZWVG010000023.1:0-38551 GCA_964637355.1 uncultured Gemmatimonadaceae bacterium | reverse complement strand
GCACTTCGCGGATGATCTGCATGTCCATCGTGGGGCCGGCGGTCATCGTGCGCGCTTGCAGCTCGATGCCGCTCACTTCGTCGAAGAACAGACCGTTCCCGGGCCACGCGGGAAAGTTCTCCGGCGAGTTGGAGGGAGCGGTGACCAACCACTGGTGGCGCGGCTCCTCGACGAGGATGTCGAGGAGGAATCGCACCTGATCGCGTAGCAGCGGATAGATCGCGCGGAGTTGCGCGTCGTCGCCGGCGAATTCGTAGTGATCGTAGAGGGCGGTCATGAGCCAAGCGCCTCCGACCGGCCACGCTCCCCACGATGGGCCGTCCATCGGCGTGGTCGATCGCCAGAGATCGGTGTTCTGGTGCACGACCCAGCCGCGCGCCCCCCAGTGCTCGCGCGCGGTCTCGGCACCGGCGATCGCCACCTCCCGCACGAGACGGTCGAGCGGCTCCACCAGTTCGGCGAGATTTCCGCTCTCGGCCGGCCAATAGTTCATGGGCAGGTTGATGTTGATCGTGTACTTCGAGTCCCACCACGGGTTGGGGTTGTCGTTCCAGATCCCCTGGAGATTCGCCGCCTCGGTCCCGGGGCGCGATGATGCAATCAGGAGGTAGCGTCCGAACTGGTAGAACAGTGCGGCGAGGTCGGGATCGGGGGCGTTGGCGATGCGCTTCACGCGCATGTCGGTGGGGAGCGCACGAACAGAGTCGGGGGTTCCGCCGAGTGAGAGGTGCACGCGCCGGAACCATGCGCGATGCTCGGCGAGGTGATCGGCGAGCTGCGATGCGTAGCTTCCGCGCATCGCGCGATCGAGCACATCGTGCACGCGCGCCGCGGGATCGCCGCTCACATCGCGCCAGTTGACGAAGCTCGTCGCCGCCGCCAGGCGCAAGACGAGGGTGTCGGCATTCGTAACGCGCAACTCGCGCCGCCCCACCTCGAGCGTCCCGCCGGTCGCCGAAGCGACGAGGCGCGCCTCGTACGTCAGGCGCCCGGCAATTCCGAGGTAGGTCGAGTTTCTTCCTGTCACGCGCAGTGACGCCGGCGCGATCCCGTCCATCTGGAAGTAGTCGGTGCCGTAGTTCGAGTGCGCCGAGTTTCGGGTCCCGTGCAACGCGACCACGCAGGTGATCGCGGCGGGACGGTCGGCGGTGATGCGAACTATGAGGACCTGGTCGACGGCGGAGACGAAGCTCTCGCGCGTGTAGGTGATTCCACCCACCCGGTAACGCACGCGCGCAACCGCCGCGTCGAGGTCGAGCTCGCGTTGATAGTCCTCGGCGCCCTCGTGTCCAGGAAAGGTGATCAGGAGATCGCCGAGCGACTGGTACTTCATCTGCTCGTAGGGCACGCCCATCATGCGCCGGCCGAAGAGGTCGTGCGCGCCGGCGATGTCGCCGGCGAAGAGGAGACGGCGAATCTCGGGGAGTGACTCGGCGGCACCGCGCACGACGGGATCGTACGGGCCGCCGGTCCACAGCGTTTCTTCGTTGAGCTGCAGATGCTCCGTTGCGGTACCGCCGAAGACCATCGCCCCCAAGCGTCCGTTGCCGATGGGAAGCGCCTCGTTCCACGCCGTCGCGGGGGCGCGATACCAGAGCGAAGTGCTCCCGACCTGTGGACCACCGGCGAGCGAACCGCCCCCTTGTGCGTGCACCGGGAGCGCGAGCGCCGCGGAGGCGAAGAGGAAGGCGGAGAAGCAGGGGCGCATCTGGAGAGTGTCCTCGGCAAGGTCGCGGCAACATGCGGCGAGCGGCGCGCGAGCGTCAATGCAGCATTGCGCCAGTCGCAGGCGCATCTTCCCGCTGGGCGCGCGCGTTAATCTGCGAGTCAGGAAGGGGAGCGATCTTGGGCAGGTACTCACGCGCGCCCCGACGCGCGTCCCGACCCGGCACGATGTCTGACATGAATTCCACGAGTCCGAGGAGTTGGTGGGAGCGGCGGCGGCGATGGCTCATGCCGCTGCTGGTGGCCGCGCTCTTCGTTTCGGTCCTTCGAATCCTCCAGGCGGAGGCGGCGCATCTTCGCTATCACGACGTGATGGCGGCGTTTCGCGCCGTCCCCTGGACGCAACTGGCGCTCGCCCTCCTCTGCACCGCGCTCGCGTATGCGGCGCTCCCAGGGTACGACGCGGTCGCGCTGGCATACGCGGGGCATCGCCTCCCGCTGCGGCGCATTGCCTACGGCTCGGTGATCACCTACGGCATCTCACAGACGCTGGGCTTCCCCGCCCTCACCGGCGGATCGTTGCGCGTGCGGTTGTGGAGTGCGTGGGGGCTGGAGACGCCGGAAATCGCCCGTGCCGCCGCCTTCGCCGGCGCGACGTTTTCCTTCGGCGTCGTCCTCCTGACGGGGATCGCGGCACTCGCCGAGCCGGTGGCGACGCTCGACCGGTTGCACCTGCCGGCGCTCCCGATCCGATTGCTCGGTGCGGCCGCACTCGCCCTCGCGCTGGCGTACATCGCGTGGAGTCTGTGGAATCGTGGTGGCGTCGTGCGGGTGGGTGAACACGAGATCGCCGTCCCTGCGCCGCGGCTGGTGGGGGCGCAGGTGCTGGTGGCGATCGCCGACTGGATGCTGGCTGCGTCGGTGCTGTATGTGCTGCTGCCTGCCGGGCACGGCGTAAGCTTTCCCGCATTTGTCGCAGTCTTCCTGCTGGCGCAGACCGCGGGAATCGTGAGCCACGTCCCGGGCGGGGTGGGTGTCTTCGAGACGCTGATGGTGCTGCAGCTGGGCGGTGCGGTGCCGACCGAGGAGATGCTCGGCACGCTCCTCGCCTATCGCGCCGTCTTCTACCTCGTCCCGTTCGCGGTCGCGATCGTCCTCCTCTCGGTGCACGAGTTCCGGCTGCAGCGCGCGCGCCTGTCTCGCACGGCATCGTTTGTTGCGGAGTCGTATGCGCGGTGGGGAGAGCCGCTTCTCCCGGCGGCGGTCGGGGTGATGACGATTGTCGGCGGGGTGATCCTGCTGGTCTCGGGGGCGACGCCGGCGGTGCGCGGGCGCATCACGGCGCTGGTCGACGTCCTCCCGCTGGGCGTGATCGAGCTGTCGCACTTTGCCGGGAGCATTGCCGGCGCGGCGCTGGTAGTGCTGGGGTGGGCGCTCTCGCGACGCCTCGACGCGGCGTGGCACCTGGCGCGCGTCCTCATCGTCGTCGGAATTGCGGCTTCTCTCCTCAAGGGACTCGACTGGGAGGAAGCGATCGCGCTCAGCGTCGTGCTCGCGACCCTCTCCGTCAGCCGCAACGCGTTCTATCGTCCCAGCTCCCTCCTCGCCGAACCGCTCACCCCCGAATGGGGGGCGGCCATCGCGCTCATCGTCGGCGTTTGCGTGTGGGTGGGATTCTTCTCGTTTAAGCACGTCGAGTTCACCAACGATCTCTGGTGGCGCTTTGCCGCGCGTGGCGACGCCCCGCGCTTCCTGCGGGCGAGCGCGGGGGCGGCGGCCTTTCTCGGGATCGCCGGGGTGATGCGGTTGCTGCGCCCAGCGGAGCCGGCGCTCCCGGCCGCGACACCCGACGCGCTGGATCGGGTGGCCGCGGCACTCCCGAAGCTCGACGACACCGCCGCTGCACTCGCCCTTCTCGGTGACAAGCAGCTGCTGTTCGCCGAGGGTGGCTCAGGTTTCCTGATGTACGGCGTGAGCGGGCGGAGCTGGGTGGCGTTAGGCGATCCATTCGGGACACCGGCGGAGCTCCGCGAACTGGCGTGGCGCTTTCGCGAGTTGGCCGACCGCCACGCCGGGTGGCCGGTGTTCTACGAAGTGAGCGCCCATCATCTCCCGCTCTACATCGACCTCGGGCTCACGCTCCTCAAGATGGGAGAGGAGGCGATGGTCCCCCTCGCCGACTTCTCGCTCGACGGCGGCAAGCGCAAGGGATTGCGCCGCACGCGCAACGACCTGCAGCGCGCCGGCGCACGTGTGGAGTTCGTGGAGGCAGCGCAGGTTCCGGCGCTCCTCCCCCAACTGCGGGCGATCTCCGACGATTGGCTCTCGGCCAAGTCGACGCGCGAGAAGGGGTTCTCGCTCGGGCGATTCGATCCCGACTACCTCGCACGCTTCCCCCACGCGCTGGTGTACGTGGGCGACCGACTCGTCGCGTTCGCCAACATCTGGACCGGGAGCGGCGTGGAGCTGTCGGTAGACCTCATGCGCTACGTCAGCGATGCGCCGCACGGGGTGATGGAATACCTCTTCATCGAGATGATGCTCTGGGGGCGCGCGCACGGCTACGCGCGCATGAGCCTCGGCATGGCGCCGCTGTCGGGACTCGAGGGGAGCGCACTCGCCCCACGCTGGCATCGCTTCGGCGGGCTGTTGTACCGGCACGGGGAGCACTTCTACAACTTCAAGGGACTGCGTCAGTACAAGGAGAAATTCGACCCGCAGTGGGAGCCGCGTTACCTCGCCACGCCGGCGGGCCTCGCGCTGCCGCGCATCCTCGCCAACGTCGCCGCACTCATCTCCGGTGGAATCACGGGACTCGTCGGGAAGTAGCGAGCAGGTCGTCCCTGACGCGCTGCGCGACGATCCTTCGCTCGCCGCGCGCGGATTGCAGCTGCTCGGCATCCTCGGGAGCGGCGGGCACTCCATCGTGTATCGCGCGCGAGACACGCGACACGCGCGCGACGTGGCGATCAAGGTGCTGCGCGATGCGTCGCGCAGCGACGGCGCCGCACAGCGCTTCGACCAGGAAATCCGGGTCGTCGCCGGCCTCCGGCACCCGAACATCCTCCCGCTCTTCGATTCCGGGACGCTCGCCGACGGACGGCGCTTCGCGGTGATGCCGGTGGCGCACGGGCGACCGTTGCGCGCGATGATCGCCGAGGGGCCGCTCGCCGTTGCCGACGCGGTTCGCCTGGCGCGCGAGATCGCCGAGGCGCTCGCCTTCCTGCACAGCAACGGTTGGCTCCATCGCGACGTGAAACCGGAGAACGTGCTGGTCGAGTCGGGGCACGCCGTGCTCACCGACTTCGGCGTCGCGGCGCCGCTGCACGCGATCGGGAAGCAGAGCAGCGCCGCGCAGGTCGCGCGCCTCTGGGACCACGCCGATTTGCACCTGACGGCGACCGACAGCGTGGTGGGGACGCTCTCCTATATGTGCCCCGAGACGCTCCTCGGCGATGCGCCGATCGATGCGCGCGTCGACATCTACGCCCTCGGGCTCGTGCTGTACGAGATGCTGGCGGGCGACCTCCCGTTCCACGCCGCAACGGCGACCGCGCTCCTCGCCGAACGACTGGCGCATCCCCTCCCCTCGCTCCGCACGCTGCGCCCCGACGTCCCTCCAGCGCTCGACGCGGTGATCGCGCGCGCCACGAGCGTGAAGGCGATGGACCGATATCCCGGGGCCGCACAGTTCCGCGCCGCACTCGACGAAGTCGCCACGCGCACACGTGAAGAACGCGTCGAGCTCACGTACCGCGAGCGCGACCGGAGAACGATGGTCGTGGCGGTCCTCCTCCTCGTGGCGATCGGCACTGCGCTCGGGATCCTGCGAGCGCGCTCGGCGAGCACGCTCGATCCGCGACGCGTCGTGGTCGCCGACCTGGCCAATGAGACCGGGGACAGCTCACTGTCGCGCATCGGCCCCCTGGCCGGCGACCTGATCACCGCCGCGCTGAGCCAGGAGACCGGGCTGCAGATCGTCAACGCCACGGTCGCGTTAGGCTCGCGACAGCGTCCGCGCCTCCCCGCATCCGACTCGGCGCTCGCCCAGAGCACGCGTGCGCTGGTGTCGAGTGCGCGCGCCGGACTCCTCGTCTCGGGGACGTTCTATCGCGATCACGGAAGACTGGAGCTCCTCGCCGAGGTGACCGACACGCGCGGTGGACGCATCATCGGAGCAGTCGGACCGATTGCGGCCGAGAGCGGTGCGCCCGAAGGGGCGTTGCGCGCATTGGCGACGCGCATCGTCGCGGTCGTCCGCAACCGGCACGCACCGCCATCCTGACGATTCGTGACGTACGCGCGTTGACGGAGGCGAGCGTACGGTGTCGATTGGGAGCGGTTTCGGGAAAGACGCAGGGTCTCTCGTGCGCTGCAGCAATCCCGGGAACTCATTTGCCGGGACTGGCATTCAAGCCGCCGGGCGACGATCGGCGCGCACCGATCCGCCCGTCACGCCGCAACAGGAGAATGGATGCCGGACCCGACTCTCGCCGACGCTCCCCTTCCCGCTTCCACTCACAGTCCCTCGCAGGAGGCGGCGATCACCACGCGGCATCACTGGATCGTGCGCGTCACGCACTGGGTCAACGCCGTCGCACTGTTGGCGATGATCTCGAGCGGACTCCGGATCTTCAACGCCTACCCGGCGTTTGCCCGTCGCGGCGAGACCTTCTGCTGCTTCCCGGCAGGGCGTCATCCGGCGCCGAACTGGCTCACCTTCGGCGGGTGGCTCGGCGGGGCGCGACACTGGCACTTCGCCATGATGTGGGTCCTCGTGCTCAACGGTCTCGCGTACATCGCCTTCATCTATCTGCACGGGGAGTGGCGCGACCTGGTACCGCGGCGCGGCGACCTGCGCGATAGCTGGGAGATGGTGCGCTTCTATCTCTTCTCGCGTCCCGATCACCCGCGCCAAGGGAAGCACAACGCACTGCAGAAGGGGACCTATTTCGCCCTCCCCTGGCTCGCACTCGCGGCAATCCTCACCGGCATCGCGATCTGGAAGCCGGTACAGCTCCATTGGCTCACCGCGCTCTTCGGCGGCTATGTGTGGGCCCGCTATTGGCACTTTGTCGTGATGGTACTCCTCGTGGTGCTCTCGTTCGGCCACGTCTTCATGGTGTTCGCGGTCGATCCCTGGTCGCTCCGGTCGATCATCACCGGCGGGTACGACGAGCGCAAATCGCCCGAAGCACGCAACGCGCGCCCCTTCGTGTGGCGCCGCGCCGCCCCACCCCATGCGCCGGAGGCGACGCCATGAACCGCCGACACTTTCTCAACGCGATCGGCGCAGGGGTCAGCGCGTCGCTCCTGGCGGCGTGCGGAAGCGAGGGCCCGCGCGCCGCCTCGGGATTCCTCAGCGCAGCCACGAGGCGCAACGAAAAGTTGGAGCGCTGGCTGTTCTCCCCGTCGTCGCGCGACCGCTTCGCCGCCGACGCGAAACTCTCGCGTGACGCGTTTCCCTCCTACTTCGTGTCGCCGACCGTTCCCATGTGGGACGACGCCGCACGCGGGGTGTGGCGCCTGCAGGTCGACGGTGCGGTCAAGCGCCCCTTCTCGCTCTCGCTCGACGAGCTCATGGCACTTCCCGGGATCACGCAGCGCGTGGACCACTTCTGCGTGGAGGGATGGAACGCGCGCGCCGAGTTCCGCGGGGTGCGGCTGAGCGACCTCGCGAAGATGGCCGAGGTGACGCCCGACGCGGGCTTCGTCGACTTCCAATCCTTCGACAAGGACTATCACGAATCGTGGGACCTGGAGAGCGCCATGCATCCGCAGACCATCATCGCCTACGGACGCGAGGGGCACATGCTGAACGCGATGCAGGGCGCACCGGCACGACTGCACTCTCCCGTGAAGCTCGGCTACAAGAACACCAAGTACCTCACGCGCATCGTCTTCATGCCGGCGCGCAACGGCGGATACTGGTCCGACCGCGGCTACGAATGGTTTGGGGGAACGTGAAGCTCTCGCGATATCTGACCGGGCGATGCGCCGGCGCGTTGTCCGCGGCAACCGTCGTCGCCGCGTGCGGCGGGCGCGCCGACGGACGGGGCGCCGACACCGTCCTCCGCAACACCTTCGTCTACACGGTCGACTCGGCGAACCCGCGCGCGCAGGCGGTGGCGATCGCGAACGGGCGCATCGTGTACGTAGGCCCCGACAGCGGTGCCGAGCGCTTCGTGACGCCGACAACCGAAGTGCTCGACCTCGCCGGGCGCATGGTGCTCCCCGGCTTCGTCGACACCCACGTGCACCCGGTCACGGGAGGAATCGAGCTGGGCGAGTGCAACCTGAACACGGCGGAGTCGCTCGCCGACGTCACGCGCATCGTCGGGGAGTGTGCGAAGCAAGGCAGCGCTAACGATTGGGTGCGTGGCGGCGGCTTTCCACTCCCGGCCTTCGCCAACGGCGCACCGTCGCGGCAGCTGCTCGACTCGCTCGTTCCCGATCGCCCCGCGTTCCTGTCCTCCTCTGACGGGCACACGGGGTGGGCGAACAGCAGGGCACTCGCACTCTCAGGCGTGACGCGCGCGACGAAGGATCCGGTGAATGGGCGCGTGGAGCGCGACGCGAGCGGCGAGCCGATGGGCACATTGCGCGAGAGTGCGCAGGATCTCGTGCGCGATCACATGCCCACCTACAGCGACGAGACGTACCTCGGTGGCCTGGAGCGCGGGGTCGCCATGGCGGTGCGCTTCGGGATCACGTCGTTGCAGGAGGCCGATGCGAGCGAGGAGGTCGTGCGAGCGTATGCGCGCGCCGATTCGCTCGGTCGCCTCCCCGTGCGTGCGCTCGTGAACCTGCACGTCGATCTCGACAAGGGACCGGAGCAGGTGCAACACCTCGACTCGCTCAGGCGCCGCTACACGCGCGGGCTCGTGCGCCCGGTGGGGGCGAAGATCTTCATGGACGGTGTGATCGAGGGGCAGACGGCAGCGCTGCTGGAGCCGTACGTCGATCGCCCTGGGTATCTCGGTGAGCTCAACGCGTCGCAGGGGCGCATGGACTCGCTCGTGCACGCGCTCGACTCGGCGGGCTTCAAGGTGCACGTGCATGCGATCGGCGACCGGGCGATCCGCACGGCGCTCGACGCCTTCGCCAAGCAGCACGCGCTCGACGGTGGTGCAGGGCCGCGGCACGTGATCGTGCACTTGCAGCTCTTCGCCCCGTCCGACATTCCGCGGTTTGCCCAGCTCGGCGTCGTCGCGTCGTTCCAGCCGTTGTGGGCGTACTACGATTCGTACATGCGCGATCTGACCGAGCCGCGGCTTGGGCCGGTGCGTTCGAAGTACCAGTATCCCATCGCCTCGATGGTGAAGTCCGGGGCGATGGTGGCAGGGGGGAGCGATTGGTCCGTCTCATCGATGAACCCGCTTGAGGCGATTCAGGTCGCGATCACCCACCAGGCGCTCGACGATTCCACGGGTTCGCCGTGGCTTCCCGAGGAGCGGATCGACCTGGCGACGGCGTTGCGGCTGTACACGATCGGCGGCGCGATCGCCGGTGACGACGAGGCGAACACGGGGTCGCTTACGGTGGGAAAGGCGGCGGATCTCGTGGTGCTATCCGACGACTTGTTCGGTGTTGCGCCGCACCGGATTGCCAAGGCGCGCGTCCTCATGACCATGATGGGGGGGCGCGTGACATATCGCGACTCGACCATGGTCGCGCCGAGGTAACAACAGTCCGTCATTCGCCGTCGCCGGTTTCCCTAACTTCCTGATGCGGGCGTGGGGAGATCCCATCAGCGTTGAGGAGCGCACATTTCGGGCGCTCTCTTCTTCGCGTGGAGGGTTACTCATATGCCAAACGCACGCTTACGTGTCGTGTGGTGCATGCTGGTGGCGGCCTCGGCGTGTACCGACGCCCCCGCCCCGTCCGCCCCCATCGCCGCGGCGTCCGATCCCGCCCTGGAGCAGATCGAGAGTGGAGGTCCGCTCGCTCGCTACGTGTCGATGGGCACGAGCGTGTCGATGGGGATCCAGTCCACCGGGGTCAACGCCGCGTCGCAACGGCAGTCGTGGGTGGCACAACTCGCGGCGCGCGCCGGAACACCGATGGAGCTGCCGCTGATCGGCGGCTTCGGCTGCAAGGCGCCGTTTGCCGTTCCGCTGGCGAGCGGCCTGCGCACGTCGGGCGAACCCGTGACGCTCCCCGACTCGCTCCTGCGCTGCGACCCGCTCCTGCCGGGGATCGACCTACCGACGCGCAACGTGGCGATCGACGGCGCGACGACGCAGGATGCCCTCTACAGCACGCCGGAGAACGTCAGCGGCGTCTTCAAGCAGCAACTCTATTCGCGGGTGCTTCCCCGGCGAACGACCATGCTGCACGCGGCGCTCCGCCGGCGTCCGACCTTCGTCTCGGTCGAACTCGGCGCGAACGAGGTGCTCAAGGCGACGAGCGGCGTTGCCATCATCGGCGCGACGATCGTTCCGCCATCGGTGTGGGCCTTTTCGTATGACGCGCTCGTCGACACGGTGCAGATGAATGTCGCACGCGCCGTGCTCGTGGGACTCATCGACAACACGGCGAGCTTCCCGTCGTTCCGCTACGGATACGAGATCTACGCCGACGCCCCGTCGCTCCTCGCCGCCTTCAACGTCGCGGTATCGCCCGACTGCAACGCGAGCCCGAATCTCGTCTTCGTCCCGGTTCGGATTCCGACCGCCGTCGCGAACGGGCTCGGGAATCGCGCGCGTGGCCTTCCGCCGTTTGTCTTCTCGTGCGCCGATGGCGGGACGGGGGTGGTCGACTACGTGCTCACGCCCGCCGAGGAGGGAGTGGTCACCGGCGTGCTGCGCAGCATGAGTCGGCACATCCGCCAGCTCGCAGACCGGCGGGGACTCGCCTACTTCTCGTTGGGGGATCTGTATGATCTTCCCTACGTGAAGCCGCCGTTCTCCTCGATCGCGCTGATGACGTCGGCAGCGCCGTACGGGCCGTACTTCAGCTTGGACGGTGTGCACCCGAGCGCGGCTGGCCACACCATTCTCGCCGACGCGGCCGCGCGCGCGCTCAACCGGCACTACCATTGGCGTCTTCCGGACTCGTCGCCGTTGGTGGTCGCCCGCTGACTGTTCCGCTCGCTCCTTCATGTGCTCCCTCCTCGCCGCATGACGGGCGGGGAGGGAGCAGTGTTTGGGGGAGAGGTGCTGGCGCCAATCCGACGTGGCAGGGCGTGGCGTATGGAGCGCGGAGGCGAGCTCGCCGGGACGGTCCTGGTGGCGGGAAAGGGGCGTTCGGAGGAGGTGCACGGCGCCGGGCGGTTGACGCATCGACGCTGAGGTGCATGTTCTTCGCGCTGCTCGCTCTCCGCTGCTCGACGCCGTCCAGACGATCGCTCCCCTCCCTCGCCGCACCCCATTGCGGCCCCCGCGTGCGTGTCCGCGCACGCGCCCCGGCCGCCCTGCCCCCGAGGCGTCCTATGCGTGATCTGACCGTCCCCCGCCGCTCCTTCCTCTCGCGTCTCGCCGCTGGTGTCAGCGCTTTCGGCGTGGCGGTCAGCGGGACGTCGGCGTTCCCCTCCGTTGCAGCTGCGGCCACGTTGGATGATGACATGGACCGCTGGTTCGGGAGCATGACTGGCGCGTACAAGTCGCTGTACGACTGCGCAGGACCGAACAGCGCCCCCGACGGGGTGATGTTCGCGCGCAACCTCATCAAGTTCAGCGCCGACAAGCTGGGGACGAAGGACGCGCAGAACAGCGTGGTGGTCTGCTTCCGTCACCTGGCGACGCCGTTCGGCTACTCGGATGCGATGTGGGCCAAGTACCCGCAGATGGCGGTGATGCTCAAGGCAAACGATCCGAAGACGAACAAGCCGGCGACGCGGAACTGGCTCCTGCACGACTTGATCGAGGACGAGCCGGGGGCCAACATCCCGGGGATCACCGCGCACGGGGCGCAGTTCGCCGTGTGCGGCGCGGCCACCGAGTTCGTCGCCAAGCTCCTCGCCGGGAAGACGGGGAACGCCAAGGCGATCGAAGCGGAGCTCGGCGCGAACCTGATTCCCAAGGCGCGCATGGCCCCGGCCGGCGTCGTCGCGGTGCAACGCGCGCAGAAGGCGGGGTTCGCGTATACCTACGCTGGTTAGGGGCGCGAGCGCGGCGCGTTGTGGCGCGACGTGTCCAGGCTGCGACGTCAACTGCCTTTTGCCACGGAGGACGCGGAGGTCGCTGCGGACGTGCTTGGCGTTCGCCGATCTCGGTTCCAGGAGTTCAACTGCTTTGAACCGCGGAGATCGCGGAGGTCGCGGAGGACGCGCTTGGGGGGTGTGGCTCTCGATTCTAGAAGTTCAACTGCTTTGAACCGCGGAGATCGCGGAGATCGCGGAGACGCGCTTGGGGGGTGTGGCTCTCGGTTCTAGAAATTCAACTGCTTTCTACCGCAGATATCGCAGAGAACGCAGAGTAGCAGTAATGCGCACCCTTCTCGAAACCATCCTGCTGTCTCCGTGTCCTCCGTGACCTCCGTGGTGAACGGCCTTTCTATCGCCGTGCGCGCCGAGTCTACGACGCGCGCACCGAACTTCTCCGCGAACTCCGCGGACTCCGCGGTTATAGGCTTTTAGATCACCCAGAACGTCCCCGCAGAAACCATCCCGCTGTCTCTGTGTCCTCCGTGACCTCTGTGGTGAAAGTTCTCCTCTCGAAGTGAGCGCCGAGTAAACGCCTCGCGCGCCGGACTTCTCCGCGAACTCCGCGGACTCTGCGGTTATACGCTTTTAGTTCACCCAGCCCCCCCGCAGCCCCAAGCGAGGCAGGCCGCTCAGCCAGCGGAATGCGATGACCCGGGATGCGCCGTGAGCACGCGCTCGATCCGTCGGTCGGGGATCACCCACATGAGCGCCACGAGTACGTAGATCGTGAGCGAGAGCTGCGGCATCGACCGCGCGACCAGCAACGCGATCACGTACAGCACCGGCGAGAGCTTCCCCTTCCAGTCCATCCCGATCGCCTCCTTCAGCACCGACTTCTCCCCCTGCGACGCGATGATGCGCTGCTGCAGGATCCAGTAGGCCACTCCCGCCATCAGGAGCACCACACCGTAGGCGGCCACCGGGATCGTCGCGAAGTGGTTCTCCCCCATCCACCCGGTCGTGAACGGAACGAGCGAGAGCCAGAACAACAGGTGCAGGTTCGCCCAGAGCATCGACCCCGTCACGCGATGGCAGGCGTGCATCATGTGGTGATGGTTGTTCCAGTAGATCCCCAAATAGACGAAGCTCAAGACGTAGCTCAGGAGGACCGGAAGGATCGGCGTCAACGCCTCGAATGTCGTCTCGTGCGGCACCTTCAGCTCGAGGACCATGATGGTGATGATGATAGCCACCACGCCGTCGAAGAACGTCTCCATTCGCGCCTTCCCCATCGCGTCCAGCCTCCCTTGGTCGAGGTCTCCGCTCTCCAGTAGCGGGAGCGCCATCTCCACTGTGTGTGAAGTCCGCACAATCTGACGCCGCGTTCCCCCGCCGAATAGCCAGCCAATTGGGCGAGCCAGTCAACCAGCGGTCTCGATCGCGCGCACCGTCACCCCTTTCGGCGCGCACCCGCCTTCCAGATCGAAGCGAGCCGAGGGTGACGGTAGCCGAGTGACTCCTGCGCAATGCGGGACGAGCATCGCCTCGTTTCCGATCCCGCCGCTCGACTCCCGCCGCGCCCTGGAGGTCCCCGTGCGTCCCCCGCTTCAACTCTCCCGCCCCGTCTTCCCACTTCTCCTCGCGTTCCTCGCGGCTTGCGGTGGCGGCGGCGATGGTGGGACGACGAATCCGCCACCGATCCCCCAGGGATTCACCGTTGCGCTCTCTGCTTCAACGCTCAGCGTCGAGCAGGGCGCGAACTCCTCGGTGACCGCGACCATCGGTCGCACCGGCAACTTCGCCGGGACGGTGAACCTCACGATCGAAGGGGCGCCGACTGGGCTGACGGCGTCCTTCTCCACCAGTGCGATCACGTCGACGACGACATCGACGACGTTGACAGTCGCTGCCGCCGCCTCGCTCGCCCCGGGGACCTACTCGCTGACGATCCGCGGACAAGCCAGTGGCTTGAGCGATCAGACCGGAACGGTCTCCGTCACGGTGACCGCCAAGCCGGCGATCGCCATGGCGCTCTCACCGGCCGCGCTCTCGGTCGCCGCCGGCGCGAGTGGGAACTACACCGCCACGATCTCGCGCACGAACTTCGCCGGTGCAGTCGCCGTCGCCGTCACCGGCGCGCCGAGCGGCGTGACGACCGCAGTCACATCGGCGGGAGACGTCTACACCGTCGCGGTCACCGTCGGCGCCTCGGTCACGCCCGGGACCTACACGCTCACCACGACCGCGTCGGGGACTGGGGTCACGTCGGTGACCGGCGATGTCGCGCTCACCGTGACGGCCGCCGCCGCCCCCTCGATCTCCCTCGCCGCCACTCCCGCCGCGCTCAGCATCCAGGCCGGGGGCGCGTCGGCTGCGACCACGATCGCCATCACCCGAACGAACTTCACCGGGACGGTGGTGATCGCGGCGCAGTCGGGGCTCCCGACAGGTGCAACGATCAGCAACAACCCGTCGGGCCCCACCGCCGCGACGTCGGTCGTCGTCACCTTCTCGGCGACGGCGGCCACGGTGCCGGGGACGTATACCGTCGTCCTGCAGGGCGCAGGCTTCCAGGCCGCCGCGGGAACGGTGCAGATCGCCCTGACCGTCACCGCGCCTAACGTCGCCGGTTCGGTCGCGCTCTCGCTCACGCCCGCGAACCTCAGCGTGCAGCCGAGCGGGATCGTCACCGGCGCGGTCACCATCACGCGGACCAACTACACGGGGACGGTGAATCTCAGTGTGTCCGGAGCGCCCACCGCCGTCACCACCAACCTTTCGACGACGAGCACCACCGGGAACTCTTCGACGCTGACGGTGGCTGCCGGGAGTTCGGCGGTCGTCGGGAACTACACGCTCACGATCACCGCATCGGGGAGCGGGATCGCCACGGTGCAGCTGACGGTGCCACTGGCCGTCGCCCCGATCGCCTCCGGCGGCAACGTGAACTTCCGCTTCTGCACCGGCTTCACGTCAATACCGATCTGGTTCGCCGTGCAGAACGGCGGGACGAGCGCGCCGTGGACGGCGCAAACGGCGGGCGCCGGCAACTCCTACTCGTTCAACATCAACACCATCGGCGCCATCGCCTTCGTCACGCAGCAGGCCAACAACAACTACCAGCTCACGATTGCCTATGGAAGCGCAGCCGAACTGGGGAGCCGCGGCAGTACCTACTGCCCGACGCAGACACTCAAGACGGTGTCGGGGACGGTGACCGGCTTCGGCGTGAACAATGCCGACTTCGTCTCGGTCTCGATGGGGACGGCGTTCGCCACGCCGCAACCGAGCTTCGCCCTCCCGAACTTCCAACTCTTCGGCGTCTCGCCCGATGCGCGCGACCTCATCGGGACGCGCAGCACCTTCGACGTGAGCAACGTTTCCAACCCGCTGATGATCAACAAGATGTTCATCAAGCGCGGGATCAATCCGCCGAACCTGGGATCGGTGGGAACGGTCGACTTCGAGGGGACGGACGCCTTTGCCCCAACCACCACCGCGCTCACGATCAACGGCCTCACGGTGGGAGAGCAGGTCTCGGTCAGCAACACCTTCATCACCAGCACGCAGTCGTTTGGCTCACTCGGCGCGGTCCCACTCGCGTCCGGGTCGACGGCCAACGTCTTCATCGTGCCGCCCTCACGCACGGTCGCCGGTGACGTGCAGGCCTTTGCGGCGAATGCGGCCACGATCTCCGGGTCAGCAGTCACCGAGATCCGGTCGGTCACGGCGGCCTTCCAGGATCCGACCAACCGCACGGTGACCCTCGGCGCACACATGAATACGCCGACGATCTCGACCGCCGCGACGTCGCCGTACGCTCGCCTGCGCTCGCAGGCGGTGCGGCAGTCGGACTACACCGATTTCTGGAGCACCAACTTCACGCAGCTCGGCGGCTCGCCGCGATCTGCAACGGTGACGATGTCGCAAGCCTACATCGGAAACGCTGCAACGTTCGACGTGACGATCCCCGACTTCACCGGAGTAGGGGGGTGGCAGAACACCTGGGGGATGCTCACCGGTGTCAACACATCGTGGAACGTGGCGATGACCGGGTGGATCTCGGGATCCGGCGGGCTGACCGACGGCGCCATTTTCAGGATCGCCCAACGCCAGGGAACCTTCACGCCGTAGGATGGCGCCTGTGACATGCCGGGGCCCGGTGGCGTCATTCGTCACCGGGCCTCGTGTCGTTCTTCCCGGGGTCCACTTCGTCCCACGCCCGGCAGGCCGGACAGTGCCTCGCCGTGCAAGGTCACCGCGAAGGGGCGTCGACACCCTTTGACAGCGCCGTGCGCGCGCACTTTCATTTCGGACATGCGGCTCCACCATCTGCTCCTCTGCCTCGCGCTCGACGGAGTACTCCCCGCCGCCAGGCCGCATAGCGAACGCTTCCCGCTCTCGTTCGCGCCGCGTCGCACGGTCGCTGTCCTCGCCTTCGACAACAACACGGGCGACGCCGAGTACGATCACCTGGGGCGCGGGATGGCGGCGATGATGACGACCGACCTTTCGTCGGTCGATGACATCCAGATGGTCGAGCGCGAGCGCCTCGCCGACGTCACCCACGAGATCGACCTGCAGCACTCGAGCTACTTCGATTCGACGACGGCGGTAAAGGTCGGGCGCCTCGCCGGCGCGCAGTACATCGTCACCGGGTCACTCGCCACGGTGAAGCCGCAGATGCGCATCGACACGCGCGTGATCCGCGTCGAGACCGGGGCGATCGTCAAGACGGCGAAGGTCACGGGGAAGGAGGACGACTTCTTCGAGCTGCAGCAGAAGCTCGCGCGCCAGCTGGTGAAGGATCTCGACGTCGCGCTGTCGCCCGAGGGAGAGGCGAAGCTCGACGCGCGCCAGCAGTCGAATCGCGTCGACGACATCGACGCGATGATCGGGATGTCGAACGCCATCGCCCTTTCCGACGCCGGCGACTACGCCGGCGCGCTCACCAGGATGGCGCCGGTCGTTGCCAAGTATCCGAACTCGGTCGTCGTGAAGGTCACCTACGACGAGATGAAGCGCCGCGCCTCCAACAGCACGAAGCAGAAGGCGAAGAACAAGCTCAACGGCCTGATCAGGAAGAAGTGGCCGTAGGCGCTCCCCAACGGGCGGCGGAAGTAGCCGCTGCCTAACGGGCAGTGGAAGCAGCTGTCATCAAGCGGGAGGTGGACGTAGCCGCCGCCTAACGGGCGGGGCAGCTCTCCTGCGCGACCGCCCCGTAGGCGGCGACCGCTTCCTCGAATCGCGTTCCCTTCGCCTCGAAGCGGAGCTGTGACAGGAGCGAGCAGACCGCCGACGTCTGGTCGAGGAGGATGTTCGCCTCGAGCGTGCGGTACTTGAGCTCCACCCGTCCCTCACGCGTAGCCGGATGGATCCCTCCCGCCATGCGCAGCGCCTCGCGCGCCTGGGCCGGCGAGGCGCTGGAGTCGGTGAGAGTCTTGAGCCGGGCGAGCTGGGCGCGAATCGCCCCGCTCTCCGCCGTCTCTTCGCCCCCGCTCCCCTCCGTCGTCGGCGGCGATGACGGACGCCCTGCCGAGGAGTCCTTTCTCGCCGGGATCGCCGCCTCGCTCCCGCCCCCCGCGCCGCCAGCCGCAACGCGCGGATCGCTACCCGGCGACACCGAATCCGGACCGGCGACACCAGCGGTCGAATCGGGCCGCAGTGATACAGAATCAGCCGGCGACACGCTCGGCGTCGACGTCGTTGCGGCTGGCGGTGCCTGCGTGCCCCCTTGCTCGCTCGCGCCGCCGCTCCACATTCCGCGCGTCGCCACGAGCGCGACGACCACCACGGCGACGAGCGCGGCGACCCACACGACCGGGCCGCGACGACCGGCTGGCTCGGAGGGGGCCGGCACTCCGGGCGACGAAACGGGGGGAGTTGCTGCAGGCGCCGACGGAAGTGCCCCAGGCACCGCGGCGCTCGCACCGTCCGACCGCTCCGAGCGTGCACGCGCTGGAGTCGGCGACGAAACGATCGGCGGCGAAACGGAAGGGGCGTTCGGCGGAGCGCCTGACGAGAACGCCGCAGTAGCACCCCCCGGTTGTGCACGCGGCGGCGCGGGGACCGCGGCGCTTGCGCCTGGCGGAGTACGATCGCCGAACATCGACGACGAATCGGACGCCACGCTTCCAGCGGTTCGGTCGTCCTCCGGGTGCCAGTACGACGTCACCGCCACCAGCGCGTCGGCGAAGGCTTCGACCGTCTGGTAGCGATCCTCGACCTTGAGCGCCATCCCGCGATCCATCACCTCCTGCAGCCCCGGAGGCCACGCGACGTTCGGATTCGCTGCTGCCAACCGCTTGGGTTGCCGTGAGAATCGTGCCTCGAGCGCCTCGCGCGCCCCCTCGGCGTCGAACGCGGGGGTTCCCGTCAGCATGCGGAAGAGGATCAGGACGAGCGAATAGAGGTCGCTCCGCCCATCGATCGGCTTCCCGGTGAACTGCTCCGGACTCATGTACTCGGGCGTCCCGATCACCAGCCCCGTCCCCGTCACCTTCTGGTCGGCGGCATCCATCACCCGCGCCACGCCGAAGTCGACGACCTTCACCAGGTCGCTCCCGTCACGATCGCGCCCGAGCATCACGTTGTCGGGCTTGAGATCGCGATGGATGATCTTGAGGTCGTGCGCGGCGGTGAGCGCCTTCGCCACCTGCGCAGTGATCGACACCGCGCGAAGCGGCGCCACCGTCCCCTCGCGCGCGAGCAACGCGCCGAGCGACTCGCCATCGACGTACTCCATCGCAAGGAAGATCAGCCCGTCCTTGCTCTCCCCGAAATCGTAGACCTGCACCACGTTCGGGTGCGAAATGCTCGCCGCGTTCGACGCCTCACGATTGAAGCGGAGCACGGCATCGGGATCGGAGACGAGCCCTTCGCGTATCACCTTGAGCGCGCATCGCCGCCCGATGCGTACCTGCTCGGCGAGGAAGACCTGTCCCATCCCCCCCTTCCCCAACTCCTTGTGCACCAGGAAGCGCTCGGCCACCACCTGGCCGATCATCGTGCTCCCCGGATCGACCAGCTTGAGCGCGCTCCCGTCGCGCGGGCAGAACAACGTGCTCCCGTCGTACTCGGAGCCGCATTGCAGGCAGATCTTCGCAGTGTTCATGGAGAACAGAGAAGTGAGTCCCGACACTTAACGTGGAATCGCCACGGTTACAATATTCCACCATTCACTGCTCGGAGGAGCGCGTGACACGACGACTCGCCGACCGACATCGCCACGTCCGGGCTGCGCTGCTGGCGGGGCTTCTCGCCCTGGCCGCCCCGACCATGGCCGTCGCGCAGGGGGGATCGAATGCCCCGACGGTTGCGATCATGTACTTCAACAACGGGTCGCTGGTCGATCACGACGACTACGAGCCGATGAAGAAGGGGATGGCCGACATCCTCATCACCGAGATGCAAAGCAACCCGCGCATCCGCGTGATCGAGCGCGACGCCCTCCAGAAGATCCTCGACGAGCAGAAGCTCGCCGAGGACAAGCGCACCGACCCCGCCACCTCGGCGCGCATCGGCAAGCTTCTCGGCGCCCAGCACATGATCGTTGGGGGATTCTTCATCGATCGCAAGGGGCGCCTGCGTCTCGATGCGCGCTCGGTGAATGTCGAGACGTCGGAAGTGGAGCATGTGGAGACGACCAACGGGAATGCCGACGACGTGCTCGACGTGATCGCCGAGCTGGCGCGAAAGCTCAACGCCGGGCTCAAGCTCCCCGGGAAGCCGGAGGGGACGCGCGACCGCAAGCCATCGTCCACAGGCTCCTCCTCGCGTACCTCGAGCGGGAGCAACGTCGCATCCTCGGCGCCCGCCGTCTCGCCGTTCAAGGCGATGATGACATATGCCCGCGCGCTCTCGGAGGATGACGCGCACAACACGAAGTCGGCGCTGGCGCTCTACCGGCAGTTCCTCGACGAGACCAAACCGACGTTTGCCGTCGCGCAGCGACAGAAGGCCGAGGAACGCGTGGTAGCGCTGTCGAAAGCCTGATGACGCAGTCGGCGCCCCCCGCTCCCGTGAGCGGACGGCGCCGAGGCGCGCACATCCATCGAGCGCCGCGCCCCCTGCATGGGCGCGGCGCTCTCGCGTTCATGTCGCCGAACGCAGCGCGTCGAGCGGATCGATGCGTGACACGCGGCGCGCCGGCAGGTAGCCGCTCACGACGGCAACGACAGTAAGCAGGAACGCGACGACGGCGAAGGTGAGCGGATCGGTCGACCGTACCCCGAAGAGCACGCCCTCCAACCAGCGCGACGCCCCCCACGCCCCCAGCGTACCGATGACGATTCCCACCGCCGCGAGCGCCACGGTTTGCCTGACGATGCGGAGCTGCAACTCGCCGGGCCTTGCACCGAGCGCCATGCGCACCCCGATCTCCTGCGTGCGCTGGTTCACGGTGTACGACACCACGCCGTAGATGCCGAGGAGCGCCAGCACCACGGCAAACAGTGCGAAGCCGGAGGAGAGCATCGTCGTGAAGCGGCGCGGCGACACGGAGTGATCGACGATCGTCTCCAGCGTCTGGAACTGCTTGGTGGGGAGATTTCGGATCACCGGCTTGAGCGTGGCCCGCAACGCCTCGGTGAGCGACTCGGGTGGGAGCGTCGAGCGCACGACCAGGTTCACCGCGCCGAAGTCGCCGGTTTGCCGAAAGGGGAGATACATCTCGAAGCCACTCTCCTGATCGACGGCGAGCAGGCGCACATCGTGCACGATCCCCACGACGCGGCGCACGGTGTCGGTGACCATCAGCTGCCCCAGCGCCTCCGTCCCCGGCCACAGGCGCTTCGCCAGCGATTCGTTGATGATGATGACCTTCTCCGACTTCGGGTCGTCGGCTGCAACAAAGTCGCGTCCGCGCTCCAGACGCATCCCCATCGCGCCGATGTAGCCTTCGGAGACGATGCGCACGAAGACGTTCGGCCAGTTCTCGGGGATATCTGCATCGCCCTGTTTCTTCGCCCCCCACGACCGGTTGCCGCGCAGGGGGAGCCCGTCGGACAGGCCCACCCCTTCGACCCCGGGCATCGTGCGCGCGCGCTCGAGCACCTCGTTGATGTAGGCGATGAAGCGCTCCGCCGACTGCCGTTGCTCGCGCGACGGGTCGACGCGAATCGCCGCCACGCGCTGCGGACGGAACCCGAGGTCGACATCGAGCACGTTGCGGAAGCTTTGGGCAAGGAGCCCGGCCGCGACGAGAAGCACGCAGGCCAGCGCCACCTCGGCGACGACGAGCGTGCTGCGCATCCAGCCACCGCGCCGATCGCCGGCGACTCCCCGCCCGGTCGTCTTGAGCGCTCCCTGGATCGCCCCGCTCTGCAGCTGCAAGGCCGGGGCGAGTCCGAAGGCGAGACAGGCGAGGAGTGCGAGCGCGGTCGTGAAGGCAAGTGCCGTTCCGTCGACCGAAACCTGCGACAGCATCGGGAGGTCGAAGGCGCTCATCCCGGCGATCGTGCGTGTCCCGATCACCGCCAGCAGCAACCCGATCAGCGCTCCGCCGAGCGCGAGCACCATGCTCTCGGTGAGCATCTGCCGCATGAGCCGCCCGCGCCCCGCACCGAGCGCGACGCGTACGGCGACCTCGCGCTCGCGGGCGCTCCCACGAGCCAGGAGGAGATTCGAGAGGTTCGCGCAGACGATCAGCATGACGACCGCGACCGAGACGAGCAGGATCACCAGCGCGTGGCGCGAGCGCCCGCTCACGTGCTCCTTGAGCGTCGTCACCTGCGGCGTGAAGTCGTTGCGGCGCGGATCTTCCGCATCGATGCGCTTGGCGATCGCCTCGATCTCCTTCGACGCGTTGGCGACCGTCGCCCCAGGCGCCAGGCGACCAATCATGGTGAACATGTTGCCGTAGCGGTTCACCTGCTCGTCGACCGGTATCGGCGCGAACATGTCGATGCGCGTCCCCGGCGCGAAGACCGCGCCGAAATCAAAGGTCGGCGGGAGCACGCCCACGATGGTGACGGGCTGCTCGTTCAGCGTGACCGAGGATCCGATGATCCCCGAGTCAGCGGCGAAGCGTCGCTGCCAGGTGAGGTAGCTGACCATGACCGCCGGTGCGCCGGTTCCGGTCGCCTCGTCAGGCGTGAACGATCGGCCGAGCATCGGGCTTACGCCAAGCACGGGAAAGAAGTTCTGTGTCACCTGGATCACGGTCAGGCGCGCGCTCTCGTCTTTCGCCGTGTAGGCCGTGTTGTCGACGTCATAAAAGGGCACGTAGCCACCGATCTCGCGAAAGGCGCGCGAGCCGTCACGCAGGTCGCGCAACGTGAAGGCCTGCACCGTCTCGCCCGAGAGGCCTTCCTGCCCGCTGTTGGCGATCCACGCCAGCTCCGCCGGTGACCGGAACGGGAGCGGGCGAATGAGGACGCGGTTGGCAATGCTGAAGACCGTCACGCAGGCGCCGATCCCGAGCCCCGAGACGAGGAGGGCGAAGAGCGTGAAGGCGCGATCGCGGCGGAGTGTGCGAAAGGCGTACCGCACATCCAGGCGCAGGTCGTCGAGAAAGTCGCGGAGAGTCAAGCGTCGCTCCCGGGTTCGGGCGGAGTGTTGCAGCACGAGCGCTGCTTCGCGAAAGGAGTAGCCAAGGCGGCGCTGCGCCTCCTGCCGTGCATCGGCAGTCGACATGCCGCGCGCCACGAGCGCGGCGATGCGCTCGTCGAGGAAGGCGCGCAACTCGGCATGCGCGTCGTCGTTTGTCTGACGGTCGGTGCGGAGCGGGAGGCGGAATCGGCGGAGCACGCCGCGTCGGATCCCTCCGCGACCGTCGTCGTCGCGGGGTGACATCGGGCTCACCCGCCTGCCGAGGCGATCGCCAGTACCGCGCTGACCGCGCCGAACTGTTCGAGCAAGGCGGCCGTCTCGGCGCGAAGGTGAGCGCGCCCGGCGCTGGTCTGTCGATAGTAGCGCGCCTGTCGCCCGTTGGCGGTTTCTCCCCACTCGGCGGTGAGGAGCTTCCGTTCCTCGAGGCGGTGCAGTGCCTGCAGGAGCGCCGCATCGGTGAAGTCGAGCCTCCCGTTCGAGCGCTCTTCGAGCCAGCTGGTGATCTCGTAGCCGTGCATGGGGCCCCACGACAATGTCTTGAGGACCAGCACATCGAGCGTTCCCTTGAGCAGCGCCATCGGATCTCCGGCAAGAGTCTTCCCTAAGACACTTGCTGGAAACGGATGGTTTGATCGAAAGTTTCGCGAACGACGACGCCCGTCGGCGTCAGTCGGTCCAGCGGCGCGGTTCGGGGTGTGTGGGGAGGGTGAAGCGGAAGGTGGCCCCGCGTCCCGGCTCGGATTCCACGCCGATCTCGCCGCCGTGTCCCTCGACGATCGCGCGGGCGATCCAGAGACCGAGGCCGGCGCCGCGCCGGTCGGTGCCGTCACCCTGCCAATACGCCGAGAACAGGTGCGGGAGGGCGTGCGGGGCGATCCCCTCCCCGTCGTCGGTCACCCGCACGGTGAGTCCGCTCTCGCCAGCCGACCAGCGCACGCGCACCGTCCCCTCGCGGGGCGAGAACTTGATCGCATTTCCCACCAGGTTGGAGAGGACCTGCCCGAGCCGCCCGGCGTCTGCCCGCACGCGCGCGTTTGTCTCGCCCGAGTCCCCGGCGACCACCAGCGTGACGCCACGGGTGGCGGCGAGCGGACGGAGCATCTGCTCGGCCTGGGCGAAGAGCGAAGCGGCGTCATGCTCCTCGAGGTGCAACTTGAGCGCCCCTTCGTGCACCGTCGCAGCGTCGAGCAGGTCCTCGACCAGCGCCTGCATCCCGGTGGTTGTGCGATGGATCGTCTCGAGCGCCTGGCACATCGGGTCGTCCTCGTCGCCCGGCTCGTCCTCGGCCGCTCCCCTTCGCGCCGCGCGCACCATCTCCGCGTACATCGCCACGACGGAGAGCGGATTGCGCAGGTCATGCGCAACGACGGCGAGCAGGCGTTCGCGCTCGCGCGTCGCCAGCTCGGCCGCAGCGAAGAGTCGTGCACGTTCGGTCGCGAGCCCGGCGCGCCGCGCGACCTCCAGCAGGAGCGACTCGACCTCGAGCGGAATCGCATCGCCGCTGCGTGCCAGGACGATCGTCGCTACCGAATCACCAGCTCCCGGGATACCGCCGGCGACGCGGACGGTCGCGATCGCACCTCCGGCATGCGTCGTCAGCTGCACGGCATCGCGCCCCGCATCCGTTCGCGGCGGCGCGGCGCGCCCGATCGCGGCGAGGGAATCCACGTCGCGGAGCGCATCCGGGGTTCCGCGCCCTTCTCGACTTGCCGACGCCACGATGCATCCTTCGCCAGCGCCGAGCACGACACAGGCGTCGCCCCAGCGTGGCACGAGCAGTCGCGGGAGCTGGGCAAGCGCCGTGGTGGCGTCGAGACTTCCCCCGAGTCGTCGGCTCCACTCGGCGAGGAGCGCCGAGCGCGCCTCGGCTTCCTCGGCGGCGCGTCGCGCGCGCTGCTGGTCGGCGTAGAGGTGACGCGTCTCGAGCAGGTTCTCGACGCGAAGCGCAACTTCGATCGTATCGAATGGCTTGGTGAGAAAATCGTGCGCGCCTGCACGCAGCGCGCGCTCCTTCGTGGCCGGCGTCGCGTCGGCGGTGAGCACGAGCACCGGGAGGAACTCGTCGGGACCAAGCGCCGCTTGCAGCTCCTGCAGGACGTCGAGCCCGTGGCGATGCGGCATGTGCAGGTCGAGGAGCACGACGTCGGGACGGCGCTCGGCGATGGTCCCCATGATCCTGCGCGGGTCGTCGACGCGCACGAGCGAGGAATATCCCTCCCCCTCGAGCACCGCCTGCAGCAAGTCGAGGTTCGCCTCCTCGTCGTCGACGATGAGGATCGTCGAGGCCTTGAGGCGTTCACGCAACGCCGCGCGCCGCGGGGAGCTGCTCATGCGCGCGAGCGTGAGGGATCGGGGAGGAAGCGCTCGACCACGCGCAGGAATTCGTCGATGTCGATCGGCTTGGTGAGGTAGGCGTCGGCGCCCGCGCTGCGCAGCCGCTCGAACGTCCCCGATGTCGCGTCGGCGCTCACCACGACGACCGGGATCGAGACGGTGCGCGGGTCGCTGCGCAACCGGCGCAACACCTCGTCGCCCGGGATGTCCGGCAGGTGCAAGTCGAGGAGGATCACGTCGGGGACGTGCTCGCGCGCCAGCTCGACGCCAAGCTGCCCTTGCAGGGCGGGGATCGTGCGCCATCCCGGGCGCGACATGAGGATCGTGTCGACGAGGCTCAAGTTCGCGAGGTTGTCTTCCACATACAGAAGCGTCACCTCGCGATGCGGCGCGACGACCGCGGTGTGCCCGCCGGTCTCCTCGAGCGCGCGCAGCGGATCGGGAACTCCCTCCAGCACGACGCGGAATACGCTCCCGTTCTCGTCGCTGCGTTCCAGCGAGAGCTCGCCCCCCATCGCTTCGCACAACCGGCGCGACAGGGCGAGTCCGAGCCCCGTGCCTTCGACCTCGGTCTGCTCGGCGCCGAGCCGCGAGAAGGGGGAGAAGAGTTCCCCCGCACGCCCCTGCGGGATGCCGTGCCCGCTGTCCTCCACGCGCAGGACCCAACGCCCCTCGCCGCCTCCCGTACACGTGACCCGCACGTGGCCGTCGGGACGATTGTACTTGATCGCGTTGGAGAGGAGGTTGAGGAGAATCTGCACGAGGCGTTGCCGGTCGGCGCGGACGAAGGCCTCGCGGGGAAACACTCCTTCGCGCAGCTCGACCTCGAACTGGTGCGCGAGCGGGCGCACGAGTCCAAGCGCCTCCTGCAACACGGGAGCGAGGGCGACCGGTTCGAGCGAGAAGTTCTCACGCCCGGCCTCGATGCGCGCGATCTCGAGCACCTCGTTGATCAGGTGCAGGAGGTGTCGCCCCGCCTTGAGGATGTGATAGACGGACTTGGCCTGCTGCGTCGGGAGGTCGGCGCGCCCGAGGAGCTGTGCGAAGCCGAGGATGCTGTTCATCGGCGTCCGCAGCTCGTGGCTCATGCGCGAGAGGAATTCGTTCTTCGCCCGGCTAGCCTCCTCGGCAGCCTCCTTCGCCTTCGCGTGCTGCGCAGCCTCGAGCGCCAGCGCCGTGTTGATCGCGCCAAGTTCGGCCGTTCGCTCGGCAACACGGGCTTCGAGCTCCTCGTTGGCCCGCCGCAGCGCCGCCTCGGCGGCCTTGCGGTCCCCTATGTCGCGCGCCGTCGCGAGGATCCGGTCGACGCCGGCGATCGTCACCCGCCGCAGTTGCACTTCGCCCCACACATCGCGCCCGTCGCGGTGCCGCCCCAACCATTCGAAGCGCTGCGGCTCACCTGCTGCAGCTCGTTGGATGTACGCGTACCCCTCGGCGATGGTGTATGGCGGGATCCCGGCGCTCAACCCCTGTACGCCGATCCGCTTCGTTTCTTCGACGGAGTAGCCGTACATCTCGCACGCCGCGTCGTTGACCTCGAGGAACTCCCCCGTCTCGATGTCGTGCAGCCAGATCGCGTCGGACGAGTGGCGGAAGATCATCCGGTAGCTCTCCTCGCTCGCGCGCAGCGCACGTTCGGCCGCCTTGCGCTCGCGGATGTCGCGGGCGATGGCGAGGAGTCGGTCGTTGCCGTTGATCGTGACGCGCTGAAGGGAGACCTCGGTCCACAGCTCGTCGGTCGTTCCCGGGAAAAACGTCATCCACTCGAAGCGCACCGGGACGCCATGCGCCGCCTGCTGCATGAAGGCGACCGCGCGATCCGCCGTGAACGGGGGCGGGCCATTGGCGATGACCGAGAGGGTATCGCGTTGCAGCTGCTCCAGCGTGACGCCGCTGTACTCGCATGCTCGCCGATTGGCGTCGAGGATCGCCCCCGTCTCCAGGTCGTGGAGGAAGATCGCGTCGTTCGACGCGTCGAAAATGGCGCGATAGCCTTCGTCGGACGGCGGCGGCGGGTCGTCCGCAGGGATCGGGGCGGCGTGCGAAACAGGCGGCGGCGATTCCATGCTGCAGAAGAAGGGGCGGTCGTCGAACCGGTCACTCGGCCCGATGAACGTAGACGGCGTGCCAAGCGTCGACAAGAAAGGGAGCTTGGGGAAGCTCGTATTGCGACCGAGGGTGCGTATGGGTCGACTGACCCATGCCGCCCGCCGCTCCCGCTCGCCTCGCCCTCCTGCGTGCGCGCCACCGCAGCGTACATTCCCACGGTCCCTCCTCTCCCTCGCCCGGACACCCGTGAATCCCCCGCTGACCCACGTCGAGGTGCGCATCCTCGGTGCGCTCGCCGAGAAGGCCGTCACGACGCCGGACAACTACCCGCTCTCGCTCAGCGCGCTCACCGCCGCGTGCAACCAGACGACCAATCGCGACCCGGTCATGCAACTCGACGATGACACGGTGAACGAGGCGATCGTGACACTCCGGCGTCGCTCGTTCCTCCGCGCCATCCAGCCTGCGGGCTCCCGCGTCACCAAGTACCAGCATCTCCTCGCCGATGCGCTCGACCTGGACGCTCGCGAGATCGCCCTTCTCGGCGTCCTGATGTTGCGGGGCCCGCAAACGTCGGGCGAATTGCACACGCGCACGGCACGCCTCGCCGAGTTTGCCGACAGTGCCGACATGGAGTCGGTGCTGGAGCGACTCATGTCGCGCGACCCACTCCCGCTCGTGACGCGACTCCCCAAGCGCGCCGGGCAGAAGGAAGCGCGCTACGCGCACCTGCTCGCCGGCGAAGTCATCGTGCACGAGGACGCGTCAGGCGAAGGCACGACGCCGGCGCACGGCGCATCTGTGGGCACAAGCCGAATCGAGGAGTTGCAGCGCGAGATGGAGTCGCTTCGAGCAGAAGTCGCCGACTTGCGTGCGCAACTTGTCGCCTTTCGCGAGGAGTTCAGATAGTCCGATCGGCGACTGCGGGCGTCAGCCGTCGGCGTAGCGCACGCCGCGCACGGCTCGTCCCCGGATCGTTGCGAGACGAACGATGGATAGCGACGCTTGAGCTCCACTCCCACTCCGTCATGACGCCCTTCTTCTCTTCTGATTTCGCAGCGCGGTCGCGCCTGGCGCTGTGTGTTGCCGCCGCGTGCGCCATCTCCCTCGCGCGTACCGTCGCCGCACAGGCGACCGTTCCGGCAATCACGGCCGCCGACCTTCGCACGCGACTCTTCCTCATCGCCGACGATTCGATGGGCGGGCGCGCGACTGGTTCGCGCGGGAATTTCCTCGCGGCCGAGTACATCGCCGCGGAGTTCAAGCGCGCCGGCTTGCAGCCGGCGGGTGACAACGGGACGTGGTTCCAGGAGATCCCGTTCTTCCGCATGCAGGGAGATCCCGGTGCACGTCTTGCAGCTGGCGGCACAGCGCTCCGGCTGGAGAAGGACTTCATTCCCGGACAACTCCGCTCGGCCCCTCGCCCGGTCGACGGCAAGCGCGTCGTGTACGGCGGCTCGATGATGGATTCGTCCACGTGGATCCCGGGCGAGCAGGCGCGCGACCGCGTGGTCGTGTTCTCCGCGCCACGCACGGCGCCGTGGCAGTCGATGCAGATGGTCCTGCAGTCAGGACGATTCGCCTCGGCGACCGCGTTGGCGCTCCCGGTCCTCGACAAGTTTCCCGCCGAGTTCGCGGCGGCACAAGCGGCCGGCCGAGTCACGACCGATACGTCGCGCACAGCGAGCGGACCGGGGCGACTCTACGTGACCGACCAGGCGGCTGACGTCATGATGGGACGCGCGCTGTCGTCTGCCGCTCCCGGAACGCTCGGCGAAACGATGCACGGGCGCGGAACGGTCGACTTCCTCCCGCTCCCTTTCGCCGCACGCAACGTCGTCGCCGTCCTTCCCGGAAGCGATCCCAAACTCGCCGGAACATACGTCGCGCTCACCGCCCACAGCGATCACGTCGGCTTCGACCACGCCCCGGTCGACCACGACTCGCTCCGTGCCGTGAATCGCGTGACGCGACCGCTCGGCGCGGACTCCCCGCCGCGAGAACCTACAGCGGCGGAGTGGACGGCCATCCGCAAGTCGCTCGACTCGCTGCGCGCGATCCGCCCGCCGCGCCTCGACTCGATCCGCAACGGCGCCGACGACGACGGAAGCGGGACGGTCGTCCTCCTCGAAGTCGCCGAGTCGCTCGCGAAAAGCGGGGCGCGCCCCAAGCGTTCGGTGCTCTTCGTGTCGCACGCCGCCGAGGAAGAGGGGCTGCTCGGGAGCCGCTGGTTCACCGATCACCCCACGGTGTCGCGCGATTCCATCGTGAGCGAGTTCGACATGGACATGGTCGCCCGCGGCAACGCCATCGATCTCGCCGAGGGGAGCCCGACCTACCTGGAGATGATCGGGATCGGACGGCTCTCGAAGGAATACGGCGAGTTGATCGACCGCGCCAACGCGCAGCTCCCGATGCCGTTCACCTTCAACCTCACGTACAACCAGCCCGGGCACCCCCTACAGTACTACTGCCGGGCCGATCACTATAGCTACGCACGCTACGACATCCCGGCGGTGGCGATCTCGCGCGGCGAGCACGCCGACTATCACCAGGTCACCGACGAGGCGCAGTACGCCGACTTCGACGTGATGGCGCGGGTGGGACAGTTCGCGCAGTCGGTTGCGCTCCTCGTCGGCAACCTCGATCACCGCCCCTTCGTCGACGCCCCCAAGCGCGACCCGAACGCGCGCTGCGTGCAGTAGGCGGCATCGTGCCGCGCGCCGTGTTCAAACGCCGCGCGCGGCGTTCAAACGCAGCGCGCGGCGTCACCCCTCGCTGAGCTTCGCCATCGCCCCTTCGAGGAACTCGCGCCGCCAACGCTCCAGGAGCGGAACCGCGACGCCAAGCGAAGCGCTCACCGCGTCGATCGCTTCGCCCGCGAAGAGCCGGAGGACGGCGTCGCGCTTGTACTCCGCAGTCGCTGTCTCTGGTTTGGGCACCTCCGCCGCGCTGCGCGCGGCGATCCCCGCGAGTACCTCCTGGCACAGCGCACGCACGTACGCGACGGTCGCGGCGTCAGGCGGAGGGGACGAGGCATCCCGGTCGCAGTAGAGTGTGCCGAGCGGCTTGTGCCCCACGACGAGCGGGACCACGAGCCAGCTCGCCGCCCCAACGGCCTGCGCGAAGCGCTGCTCCGTCGGCGACAAATCGCGCTCGGTCGGTACGGCGATGCTTCGCGGCGGGTTCATCGCCTGTGCGATGGGACTCGTGCGAGAGGTGACCTCGCAGGAGAAGCGATCCAGCGCCGCCTCGACGCCTGCGCCAAGTCCGTAGCGCGCGTTGAGCATGCTGCGATCGGGGGTGATGAGGCAGAGCACCACGCGCGTGAACGGGCCACCGCGAAACGCCGCCTCGAGCGTCATCAGGATGACCTTGTTGAGCTCCTCGCCAGATCCCGGCGACGCCATGCGCTTGACCTCCGCGGTGAGGTCCTCGCGCAGTGCGACCGGTCCCGCGGTGCGATCGAGCTCTTCGGCGTCGACGCTGTCGTCGCCCCCCACCGCGTCCTGGCCGCCGGTGCCTAACGCCTCGAGCGCCTGCAGCTGCTGGCGACGGAGCGTCAGCGCGTCGAGCGACACGTTGGCGCTGGCGAATGTCGCCTTGGTCTCGCGCATCGCCGCCTCGAGTATTTCGCCGACTTCCTCGCGCGTGAGCTTGAGGCGGCGCGCGTAACGGTTGAGCACTTCGGCGACCGAGTCGCGCGTGGCGTCCGCTTCGCGACGGTAGACCGCGGCGGTCAGGTCGTGGGCGAAGGCGGTGATCACGAGGAGATCGTTCGACGACTGCGCGCTGGCAGACCGGATCGCACCGCATGCGCTCTCGGGAATTCCCCAGTGCCGCGCCATCGCCTCCCCCAACTCCTCGAAGCGAAAGCCGAGTACGTCGAACGCCGCCGTCGGCTGCGGGGCGCGCCGCTCCTCCATGCGCTTGAGGATGCGCGCGTAGTCGCGCGGGAAGTACGCGGCGATGAGCACCTCGCCGAGGTTGCGGAACATCCCGCACAGGTTCGCCTCCTCCGGATCAGGGAGGTTGCGCCGCATCGCGACCTCACGCGCATGGTTCGCGGTGAGGAGCGACAGGAGCATCAACTCCTTGAGCCCGTTCGAGCGTGTGCGATAGTGCTCGAACAGCAGGAGGGAGCCGGCGAGGTTGCGCACCGTGCCCGCGCCGAGGAGGAGCATCGCGTGCGCAGCGCTCCGAATGTGCTTCTCCGATCGCCGGTAGTGCGCGCTGTTCGCGGTGCGGAGCACCTTCACCGTCAGCGCGTAGTCGCGCAGGACGATGTTGGCGAGGCGCTGGATCGACGTCTCGCTGTCCGGGACCTTTCGCAGCGCCTCGAGGGCATCCGTCGAAATCGCTGGGAAGTCCTTGTCGGCCAGGATCGCCTGCAGCCGCAACTCCACCGGCGACAGCGACGACCGATCGCCGCCAGCTGCTACGGACGTGGAATCACTGGGCTCGGGTGGAGGAGTCACGGCAGGTTTGGCGGAATCGGGGCGATTGAAATCAAGTATCGGCCGCTCCCCGCCTCACGCGCATCACCCGATCCCTATCGATCGCTTACCGGGCGTTCACCCAGCGGCAGCCTCGTCCACCACGATCTGGCCGTTCACGCACTCGTGGATCAGGGTGGCCGGCCAGGCGGGGGCGTAGCGGTCAGCCGATCGCATCCGGGCAACGGTCGCGCGCTTCCCCTCCCCCCAGGCAACCATGATCGCCTCGCGCGCCGCAACGATCGTGGCGATGCCGACGCTCACCCCGTGGTGAGGGACGTTCTCGAGCGTCCCAAACGAGGGAAAGGTCTGCAGGTTGTCGCGCCGAGTCTCATCGGACAGCGGAATGATGCGCGTGCCGCTGTCACGTGCACTCCCCGGCGGATTGAAGGCGACGTGACCGTCGCTTGCCCCTGAGGCGAGGAGGAAGAGGTCGATCCCGCCGGCAGCCGCAATGCGCCGTTCGTACTCTCCCGGATCGTGCGGCAACGGAAACCAGATCCGCTCGTCGTCGAGGCGGCACTCGGCGGGGAGGACGGCGTTGAGTCGCGCGAGGATCTCGGCGCGCGCGAAGTGGTGGCAGCACCACGGCGCATCGGCGGGTGCGTAGCGCATCCCGTGCTCGGCGGGGACGAGGTACTCGTCCATCATCACCAGGGTCACGTGGCGCAGCGACTGCGGTTGGCGGGTGAGCTGCGCCGCCATCGCGACGAGAATCGGTTTCGGCGTGCGTCCAGTCGGCATGCCGAGCAGGAAGTGGTGCCCTGCTTCGTGCGCCACCGCGACGCGTTCGAGGATCTCGCGGGCGAGCGTCTCTCCGAGTGCTTCGGGAGTCGCGAAGGTTCTGATTGGGGCTTTCGGCATCTGCTGCTATTCGGTCGGCGTGATGGTGCGAGTCGGGTCAAAGCGAAGCCTGCGCCAGCTCCGGCTTCTTCCACAGATCGATCGGGCGAGCGACACCGGTGGGGCGGAAGGGCATCATGATCTTGCGCCCGAGCCCGGCGGATGCATACGCGGCGTAGAGTACTTCCTGCACCACGCGCCCGGTCTCGCCGTCGGCGATGGGTGTCTCCTTCCCGCGTACGCAGCGCGCGAAGTGACGCATCTCCTGCGGGAACCCGTAGTTCCAGTGCTCCTCGAAGACGGGCCACGTCCACCCCTGCGTCGTCGCCGCCTTTTCCACCGCGTAGCCGAATCCCACTTCGGAGTACGTGGGGAGCGCGTTCCCCATCAGCATGTCGGCGTAGGTCTGCCCCTTGTCACCGAAGATCTCGATGGTGTCGTCCATCCCGCCAGGCTTGGTCCAGGAGTTCTCCACGACCCCGGTCGCCCCGCCCTCGAACTCGATGATGGTGAGCGCCTCGTCGTCGCCTGCCGTTCGCGCGCCGTGCACCTGCGTCGAGAGCTGTGCGTAGACGCTTTTCACCTTTGGCTTTCCGAGGAACCACCAGCAGAAGGCGATGCCATGGCAGCCGAGGTCCATGAGCGCGCCGCCCCCCGAGCGGTTCACATCCCAGAACCAATCCGCGTGCGGGCCGGAGTGCTTCTCCGACTGCTTGACGAGGTGCACGCGCCCGAAGGCGCCTTCGTCGGCCATCTGCTTCGCCTTGACGTATTTCGGCGCGAAGAAGAGCTCCTCGGCGTACATGAGGAGGACGCCGGCTTTGGCACAGGCATCGAGCATCGCGTCGGCTTCTTCGAGCGTCACGCAGAGCGGCTTCTCGCAGACGACGTGCTTTCCGGCAGCTGCCGCGGCGATCGTCATCTCCGCGTGCAGGTAGTTTGGAGCGGTGATCGAGACCAGTTCGATCGACGGATCGCGCAGCATCTCGCGGTAGTCCGTGAAGTGCGCCGCGAGCTGATGGCGCTCGGCGAATGCCTTGGCGTTTCCTGGCGAGGGCGACGCCACGGCGACGACTTCGGCTTCCTCGGGCATCATGCGTACCGAGTGTGCAATACAGTCGCCCTGGAATCGCGAACCGATGATCCCGATCTTGACCTTGGACACGTGCGATCTCCGTACGAGTGCAGTGAGAAGTGAGAGTGATTCCGCCCGCTCAGCCCCACGCCGGCTGGCCGGGCTCCAACGGCATGCAGCCGGTCCAGTGACCCGGGACTCGAATGTAGCGCAGCGCCTTGGTCATCCCTGTCTCGGTCGAGAAATAGGCTTGGAGCGCAACCTGGCGCATGAGATGGAACCAGTGCGCATCGCCAGCCGCAACCGCTTCGGCGTCGACCTCCTTCACGAGCTTCTCGCGCTCGCTCGGTGAAAGCTTGACGAATGGACCGCCGCACGTCGACTCGCAGCGCGTGCGCACGGCCGCGAGCCCTTCGCGCATACGCGAGACGTCGCCTCGCGGGTAGCAATCGGTGAGCAGGAGCGACATGACGGGACCCGCTCCAGCAGCCGCTGCGCCAGGCGACGACGGCGTGGTCGGGAGGAGTGTGTCGGCGAGCTGCACCATCAGCTCCACGTCGTCCGCGGCGAGCGCTTCGGTCTCAGCGGCTGCATCCTTCGCCTCGCGACTACACGCGGCGAGCAGAAGACCCGTGGCGAGATACGTGCTCGCCGCCACGGCGCCCGACGCGGCGATCGCCGCTCGGCGATTCATCGGGCGCTCGAACGGTCGCAAGGATTGGGTAGTGGAGTGATCGCTCATCGCCGCACTCACAGGTTCTGTCGCGACATCTCTGTCGCTGCGTGGTCGACGGCGCGCGCCGTGAGCGCCATGTAGAGGATCGACGGGCTCTGGTTTCCAGTGCTCGTCATGCAGGCGCCATCGGTCACGAAGACGTTGGGGGCCGCGTGCATCTGATTCCACTCGTTGAGCATCGACGTCTTGGGGTCCTTCCCCATGCGGCATCCGCCCATTTCATGGATGTCGAGCCCCGGCGCCTGATGGTTGTCGTGCGACTCGATGTTCGTGCAGCCTGCGACACCGAGCATCTCCTCGGCCTGCGTACGCCAGTCGCGGATCATCTTCTCGTCATTGTCGTCGTAGCCGACCGACGTCACGAGGCGCGGAATTCCCCACTGGTCCTTGAGCGTCTCGTGCAGCCGGACGTGGTTCTCGATCTTCGGGATCGTCTCCCCCTGCATGTACATATAGATGCCCCACGGCCCCGGCTTGGTCTGGGCGTCCTTGTAGTCGCCTCCCACGCGCGACTCGTCAGGCACGCCGCGCGTGCGGTAGCCACCGGTGAAGGTCGTGTAGCCGCCGACGAAGTCGGTGTCCTGCTTTCCCAGGTTGCGGAAGTTGACCAGGATGCACTCCGTCGGATTGCGACCGTAGAAGTAGCGATCCTCGTAGCCAGGGAGCGTCCCGCTCGCGCCGGTCCGGTAGTTGTGGTGCGCGATGTAGCGGCCAAGAATCCCGTGGTCGTTCCCGAGGCCGTTGGGAAAGCGCGTCGAGGTGGAGTTGAGGAGGATCAGGTTGGAATTGAGCGCCGACGCATTCAGGAAGATCACGCGCGCGAAGTAGTCAGTCGTGGCGTGCGTGTGCGCATCGATGACGCGAACGCCGGTCGCCTTTCCCTTCGCCTCGTCGAAGAGGATCGAGTGCACGACGGAATCGGGGCGCATCGTGAGGTTGCCGGTGCGCTCGGCCCACGGGAGCGTCGACGAGTTGGAGGCGAAGTAGCCGCCGTACGGACAGCCGCGCATGCACAGGTTGCGTGCCTGGCAGGTACCGCGCCCCTGCTGGAGGTGGATCTCCTTCGGTTGCGAGAGATGCGCCCACCGCCCCTGCACCACGTGCCGGTCGCGGTACTTGGCGCGCAGCGCATCGCGCAGGTGCAACTCGGCGCAGTTGAAATCGAACGGTGGGAGGAAGTCGCCGTCGGGCATCGCCTCGAGTCCGTCAGCTGCACCGCAGACGCCGATGAAGCGCTCCACGTGCGTGTACCAGTCGGCCACGTCGTCGTAGGTGATCGGCCAGTTCATCCCGTAACCGAGCTTCTCGGGCGCGACGAATTCGTGCTTGCTCCAGCGCTGGCAGGCACGCCCCCAGATCAGCGACTTCCCCCCGACCTGGTAGCCTCGAATCCAGTCGAACGGTTTCTCCTGCACGTACGGGTGGTCGGCGTCCTTGACGAAGAAGTGCGCGGTGTCCTCGCCATAGCCTGCCGCGCGCGAGATCAGGGGATTCTCCTCGATCAGGCGACGCGGGGTGGCGCCGTGATGGGCGAGCTCCCACGGGGCGAGGTTCGCGGTGGGATAGTCCTTGAGGTGCTCGACCTTGCGACCGCGCTCGAGGACGAGCGTGCGCAGCCCTTTCTCGCAAAGCTCCTTCGCCGCCCAGCCACCGGAGATCCCGGAGCCGATGACGATGGCATCGAATGTGGTTTCTGTCTGAGGCACGCCGGAGTAATGGAAGCTGGTGCGTGGACGAGATGGTTCGGGCGACGCCGGCGGGGACAAATCGCCGCCCGCGACGCTTCCCGACGTTGATGCAATGTCGGTGAGGAGGACCCGGCCTGGACGCGCAGCACCCCTCGGCCGGCCGTTCTCGCGAAATCATAGCACGCCGCGCGCCTGCTCGCTTCCCCGTGCGACGGGCGTAGATCGGCGCTCGCCAGCACCTCTCGCGGGCGTCCCCGTTCGACGCCTGCAATCGCGCGAGCGCGTGCTCGGGCTGCCGACGGTGCGCCCGCAGCCACGATCCGGACCGCCTTTTTGCGTCGCCTTCGCAACACGGGGCCCACGTGCGATGGTTTTGTACCGCCCTCCCCTGCATTCGGTATGTGGATATCTCCCGACAGTGATAGTCCATGCACCTGAGCGTCCGTTCGAGCGGGCTCGTCAGGCAGCGTCGCGTGCGAAGGACCTGCAAGGACCGTTACTCGTCAGGCACGTTGCCACCGCACGCTTATGCATCACGCCGCCTGACGAGAGACACACGCGCGCGCACGGACGGGCACACTGGACTTGCGCGCGCGCGCACACCCTAACGTATTAAACGATACCAACGGGTTCGCCACGCCGCTTGCCTCGGCGCGCGCCATACAAATGAAGCACAACAGGAGGACCATCGCATGTCCGGACAGGTTGATCCACGGTCATGGTCACGATTCGCGCAACGATGCCGCGCGATGCTCGTGCCGCTGTGCTCGCTGCTCCTCTTCGCTACCGCCCTCTCGGCGCAGACGACGACCGGCGCCGTGCGCGGCTACGTCCGCGACTCGTCGGGTGCACCGCTCGCCGATGCGATCCTCACCGCGCGCAGCGTCGAGATGGGACTCGAGCGGAACACGCGCAGCAACGCCAACGGCTTCTACAACGTGGCAGGACTCCGCCCGGGGATGTACGAGATCAACGTGCGACGGCTGGGCTACTCCGTGCAGACGCGTTCGGTGCAGGTCCCGATCGGCGAGATCGTCACGCTCGACCTCGTGATGCAGCAGACCGCAACGCAACTCGCCGGCGTGGTGGTGAGCGCCGAGGCGACCGAACGGGCGCGCACGTCGGAGGTCGGGTCGAACGTGACGCGCGAACAGATTCGCGACCTCCCGTCGGCCGATCGCAACTTCCTCGACTTCACCAAGCTTGTCCCGGGCATCACGCCGCCGGCCGTCAACAGCACCGACAAGACCTTTGCGGCTGGCGGGCAACCGCCGGAAGCGGTCAACCTCTTCGTCGACGGCGCCACGTACAAGAACGACGTGCTCCGTGGCGGTGTCGCCGGCCAGGACGCGAGCAAGGGCAATCCCTTCCCACAGGGAGCGGTGCAGGAATTCCGGGTGATCACCCAGAACTACAAGGCCGAGTACCAGAAGGCGTCGAGTGCGATCATCACCGCCACGACGCGGAGCGGTGGACTCAACTGGGAAGGCGATGTCTTCGGCTTCGGGATCGGAAAGAACTTCGTCGCCAAGGACGCGTTCACCGCGCTTCGCGGTGGCGCCGACCCGAACTACTCCCGTGTGCAGGCCGGCGGGAGCCTGGGCGGGCCCATCGTGAAGGACAAGCTGTTCTTCTTTGGGACCTACGAGCTCAATGCGCGCAATGAACCGCAGAACGTCTTCCTCGGCGGCGATGCGGCGAACGCCCCCGCGTCGCTGAACTTGCAGCAGTACGAGGGGCAGTTCACCAGCGAGTTCCGCGAAAACCTCGGATTCGCCAAGCTCACATATGCCCACTCGGCGCGCAGCACCTTCGACATCAGTACGAACCTCAGGCACGAGACCGACTTCCGCGGCTTCGGCGGGCAGACATCGTACCAGTCGTCGGAGAACCTCAAGGTCAATACCTACACGGGGGTTGCGAACTGGAAATACGCGGGCGACCGCTGGCTCAACGAGGCACAGATCAACGGACAGTTCTTCCGCTGGAATCCCACGCCGACGAACATCGACGTGATCGGGAAGAACTACTTCGGGCTGTTGCGTATCGGCGGGCGCGATACCGACCAGCGTTTCACGCAGAACCGCCTCTCGCTGCGCAACGACCTGACGCGCTCCGGCGTGCAGTTCGGCGGCGACCACGTCTTCAAGGGCGGCGTCTCGGTCGACTTCCTCCACTACGAAGGGATCAAGAACATCCAGGGAAATCCCGAGTTTCGGTATCGCTCCGACGAGAACTGGTCGCGCCCCTTCGAGGCCGGCTTCGGCTACGGCAATCCCGACATCTCGTCGAACAACCAGCAGATCGGCGCCTACATCCAGGATGACTGGGCCGTCACGCGCAAGCTCACGCTCAACCTCGGCCTCCGCTGGGACGTCGAGACGAACATGATCAACAACAGCTACGTCACGCCGCAGCCGCTGCGCGACTCGCTCACCGGCCCCTTGGCGAACCAGTTCAACCTGCTCGGGAAGCCGGTGCTCAAGTCCGACGGGACGTGCTGCGACGTGGTGCAGGTGAACGTGATCAACCAGCTCGGGGGGATCAACAACTTCCTCACGAGCGGGCGGAGCGACCGCCCGATCTTCCTCGGTGCCTGGCAGCCGCGCCTCGGAGCCTCGTATGACGTGTTCGGCACCGGGCGCACCGTGCTGTTTGGGGGCGCTGGGCTCTACTACGATCGCAACTACTGGAATACGCTCTTCGACGAGCAGTTCCGGCGACAATACAAGCAACTCGTGCAGCCGTTCAACGCGACCGGCCCGACGGCGCAATGCCCCAACTGCCTCGCGTGGAACGACAGCTACTATGATCCGGCAACGCTGCGCGCGGCAACGCAGGCGACCGCCCTCCCTGAGATCTTCCTCGTCAAGAACGACCTCAAGCCCCCAAAGACGTACCAGTTCAGTGGCGGGATCCGGCAGGGCATCGGCAACATGCTGCTCACCGTCAGCTACAACGGGCTGCGTGGATACAACGGGATGAACTTCATCCACGCCACGCCGTGGGATGCGCTCGGCCCCAACT
>CAZWVG010000022.1:31676-39437 GCA_964637355.1 uncultured Gemmatimonadaceae bacterium | reverse complement strand
GGGCGCGCGCGCCAACGCGCTGCGCTCGGCCGCGCTCACGCGCGTGCCGCTTGCGGGGATGCGCCGTCGCGCGATGCGTCGAGCTCCCGGAAGGTGCGCCCCTCGCTGGCGAGCGTGGCGAGCAAGGGAGCGGGCGACCATCGCGGACCGTGCGTGCGGTGCAATTCGACGATGCGCTCGTGGATCTCGCGCAACCCGACGCGATCGGCGTAGAACATCGGGCCGCCACGCCACGCGGGAAAGCCGTAGCCACTCGCGTAGACCACGTCGATGTCCGATGCCCGCAGCGCCCCTCCATCGGCGAGGACGCGCGCCCCCTCATTGATCAGCGCATAGATCGACCGTTCGACGATCTCGGCATCGTCGATGCTTCGGCGCGTGATGCCAGCATCGGCTGCGGTGCGCTCGATCAGCGCGAGCACTTCCGGATCGACGATCGGTGCGCGATTCCCCGCCTCGTAGCGATACCACCCACTTCCGGTCTTTTGTCCGTAGCGCCCCATCGCGTACAGCTGATCGGCGACCAGCGGGCGCCGCACGGACGCGTCGCTGAAGTGACCGAGCTCGCGCTTCACGCGTGCGGCGACGTCGAGCCCCGCCATGTCGTCGACGGCGAACATCCCCATCGCCATGCCGAATCCGGTGAGCGCGCGATCGACCTGCTCGGGAGTTGCCCCTTCCTCGACGAGGAACTGCGTCTCGTACATGTAAGGGAACATCATGCGATTGCCGATGAACCCGGGGAGGTTGCGCGCCACCACCCCCACCTTGTTGAGTCGCTTGGCGAGGGCCAGCGCCGTCCCGATCACTTCGGGCGACGTGTGCGCGCCGCGTACGATCTCCAGCAGCCGCATCACGTTCGCCGGACTAAAGAAGTGCAGTCCAACCACCGACTCCGGGCGCGACGTCACGGCGGCAATCGCGTCGATGTCCAGCGTGGAGGTATTCGTCGCCAGCACGCATCCCGGCCGTGCCACGCGATCCAGCTCGGCGAAGATCTGGCGCTTGAGCTCCATGCTCTCGTACACCGCCTCGATGACGAGATCGGCCTCGTCGAAGCCGTCCGCATCGAGCTGTGGCGTGATCCGCCCGAGTCGCTCGGCGACGGCATCGGTCGTCAGCCGTCCGCGTTTCACCGATGCCTCGTAGTTGCGCCTGACGGTGGCCATCCCCGCGTCGAGCCCTTCGCGCGTGGCATCGCGCAGCCGCACTGTCATCCCGGCATTGGCGCACGCCATCGCGATACCGCCTCCCATGGTACCAGCGCCGACAATCACCACGCGCTCGAGCGCAGCCGTCTGCGTCTCCTTGGTGACGCCGGGGACCTTGGTCGCCGCGCGCTCGGCGAGAAAGACGTGGAGCAGCGCCTTGCACGGCTCCGATCGCACCGTGTCACCCGAGAGTTCGCGCTCACGACGTCGCCCCTCGTCGAAGGGGAGCGTCACGGCGGCCTCCACGGCATCCACCCATGCGCGCGCCGCTGGAATGTGAGGCTTGGTCTTGCGCGCCGTCTCTCGCGCCGCCGTCAACGTCGCCGCGCTCTCCGTTGGCGAGCCGATACGATCGGCGCGGGCGCTGCTGCGCGGCGGAGTCTCCCCGCGTTCGAGCACTTCCTTCGCGAAGGCGACCGCTGCCGACATCAGCTCACTCCCTACGACGCGGTCGACAAGACCGGCCCTGTGCGCATCGGCTGCATCGATCGGCTTGCCCGATAGCCCCATGTCGAGCGCCTTCGCCACTCCAACGAGCCGAGGCAGGCGCTGTGTCCCTTCAGCGCCCGGGATGATCCCGAGGTTGATCTCCGGCATTCCCAGTCGCGCGCTGTCCAGCGCTACCCGATAGTGGCAGGCCATCGCCAGCTCGAGTCCGCCGCCTAACGCCGTACCGTGGATCGCCGCGACGACCGGCTTGCTGCTCCCTTCGATCGCCGCGAACAAGGGATGCATGTCGGGCCCCTCGCCATCGCTCCACGCCGCGCGTTCCAGCTCCAGGATGTCGGCGCCCGCTACGAACGTGCGCCCGGCGCAGGCGATGACCAGCGCGCGGGCGCGCGGATCGTCGCGCACCCCGGCGATCGCGGTCGCGAGCGCAGTCCGCACCGTGGCATCGAGTGCATTGACCGGTGGATGGTCGATGAGGAGGAGCGCGACTTCGCCATCGAAGTGCGTCGCGACGACGGGGGAGACGGGGTCGGTCATGAGCTGGAGAGCGTGGCGGAACGCGAGAGTCCCGGGTGCGCCGCGCAGGAGTTGCGCCTCGCGGGGGTCCCGGTCAGGGGCCCGAGACGGAGAGCTACATCGATGGCGAGCATCTGGCAAATGCGACCCACGCCAGGGAACGAGACGCGCCGGTGCAAGCGTTTGGCATCGCTCGCTCGACCGCATCCGTCCCATCTCGTTGGCGAACCATTGACGTCTTCCAGCACGCGAAGAAGCACGAAGCGCACGAGCGACGCGTCCGTCGCTCCCGCCGAGTCAGCATCGGAACCTGCGCGAGCGCCGGAGCATCGCTCGCCTCGACGTACCGGAACTCTGTGGTTCATCCTCGGCGACCAGCTCGATCCCGGATTCGCCGTCTTCCGGGAGCACTTCCGCAAGTCGCACGACGTCGTCCTGATGGCCGAGGTGGTCGAGGAGTCGCGCCACGTCGCCAGCCACAAGCAGCGGACCGTGTTGTTCCTCAGCGCCATGCGTCACCACGCCAAACTGCTGCGTGCGCGCGGCGTGACGCTGCGGTACGTGACGCTCGACGACGCCGCCAACACGCAGTCGCTCGAGGGCGAGCTGCAACGGGCGATCGAAGCGCTCGCCCCGGCGCGTGTCGCCGTGATACGTCCGGGTGAGTGGCGCGTGCTTGCAGCGATCGCGACGACATGCCGGGCACTCGGTACGCCGCTCGACCTGCATGAGGACCCGCACTTTCTCGCAACGCCACGCGAGTTCGAGGAGTGGGCCGAAGGGCGGCGCGAACTGGTGATGGAGCACTTCTATCGCGTCATGCGCCGGAAGCTCGCCATCCTGGTCGGTGACGACGGTCAACCCGAAGGCGGCGCATGGAACTTCGACGCGAAGAATCGCAAGAGGTTCAGCGGTGATCCGGATGCGCTTCCGCCGCGCGTGCCGCATCCCCCCGACGCGATCACCAAGGGAGTGATCCGGATCGTGGAGGAGCGGCTCCCGGCTCTCCCTGGTTCTCTCGCGTCGTTCAACTGGCCAGTGACGCGCGAGCAGGCGCTCGCGGAGTTGCACGACTTCGTCGAGCATCGGCTGCCGTTCTTTGGAGACTACCAGGACGCGATGGTGGCCGGCGAACCCTGGCTCTACCACTCGCTCCTCTCGGCGCCGCTAAACCTCAAGCTCCTCGATCCGCGTGAGGTCGTGATGCTGGCCGTGGAGGCGTACCGCCGCGGTGATGCGCCGATCAATGCGGTCGAAGGATTCGTGCGCCAGATCATCGGCTGGCGCGAGTTCATCCGCGGGGTCTACTGGCTCGAAGGCGAATCGTATGGCGAGCGCAACGTCCTCGGGCAGCACTACACGCTCCCCGCGCTCTATTGGACGGGCGAGACCGAGATGCGCTGTTTGCGCGAGTCGGTCGGCGAGGTGCTGCAGAACGGCTTCGGGCACCACATCCAGCGCCTCATGGTCACCGGCAACTTCGCGATGATGGCCGGCGTCGATCCGCGCGAAGTGAGCGACTGGTACCTCGGGATGTACGTGGACGCCATCGACTGGGTCACGCTCCCCAACACGTTAGGCATGTCGCAACACGCCGACGGCGGAATCGTCGGGACCAAGCCCTACGCCGCGAGCGGGCGCTACATCGAGAAGATGGGGGACTATTGCCGGGGCTGTCGGTTCGACCCGGGAGCGCGCACGGGCGAGACGGCTTGTCCCTTCACGACGTTCTACTGGGACTTCCTGATTCGGCACGAGCGCCGCTTCGGGACGAATCGTCGGATGGCGCTCATGCTCAAGCATGTCGAGGCGATGAACGACGAGGAGCGGCGCGCGATCGCGGGGTGGGCCGATCAACTTCGGCTACGGCTGGGAATGGTAGAGCAGGGACCGGGCAACGCCTCGCCGTGACTGGTGCTGGAATCCGCGTTCGCACCGCAGCATGTTCGTGCACGTTCACCACCACTCGCCACGCGCGGCGGCTCCCCGCCGTCGTCGGAGCTCATGGCGAGGTGCCGTACGAATGCTGGAGCACGAACATGGGTCTCGAGCAGAGCCGCGCCGCCGTCGAAGATCTCCTCGTTGGGAAGTCGGCGTTGTCGTTACGCACCGAAAGTGAGTGGAACGCCGCGCAGGATGTCGTGCTGCGCTGGTTCGCCGAGGTGAAACTCGCCGAGTCGAACGACACGTTCCAGGCGGCCTTCCAGGATTCGCGGATGACGATGCGCGCGATCCTCGAGGACCGGCAAACAGGCTTCTGGCGGCAGAAGGTCCCGATCCGGGGCGCCGACACCGACGCCGGAGTGCGCGACCTCAAGAGCATGTACGGCGTCGGCGGAATCAAGGAGCGCATGGACGCCTCCAACTTCCAGGTGCAGGGAAAGCAGGAGCGCGCCAAGTACGAGAAGGGACTGTTCGACATGAGCGCGGCGCTGCTCAATCCGAAAATCTCGCTCAAGATCGGTGGGGGGGCCGATCTCGCGCCGGCGCCGCCTCCGGTACAGGGGAGTGGCAAGGGGCCGCCCCCGCCGCCCCCGCCGATGACGGGCGGGAACAACCAGATCTACCGGACGACGGGCGACACCACGTACGTCTTCATGCCGGTCTCGCCCGAGCGGGACATGCTCATCTTCCACGTCCTCGTCCTGACGTCGAAGGTCAGCGACAGCCCCGGCCTCAAGCTCTTCGCGCAATACATGAAGAGCCGCCTCACGCGGATCAAGTTCGCCTTCGAGGGAGACGCCGGCGCCAAGTTCCTCGACTTTGCACCTGCCGGTGACCGGCTCCCGAAGTTTCGCTATGGCTTCGGCAACATCATGAAGCCGACCGCGTCCGACCGGGAGATCGCCGATCGAAAGCTCCGGGCGACGGAGTACAAGAGCATTCTCCGGAGCGGGAAGCGCAACGAGATCATCCTCGCCTATCGCCAGCACGGCACGCTCGCGGATCAACCATCGACCTTTCCGGTCTTTGCCAAGGGGGTATTCGCCCCTAACCGCGCGACGCCGCACGACCCGTTCCACAAGGGATATGAGGTCGTCGGCGACGACATGCAACCGAAAGGCTTCATCCTGACGCTCGGCGGCGAGATGCGGGCGGGAACTGCCTCAGCGCTGGGAGGCACGACGTCACTCTTCCCGATCAGCGCGGTGGATGCGAAGCCGTTGTGACGTGAGCGCGGGCGAAGTGCGTCCAGGAACGGTTCGGGAGGTCGCATGCCTGCACGATACAGGTAGGGTGATGCGACAGACTCCGATGTGGCTGGCGCTCGCGGCGCTGGTCCCCCTCATCGCGGGTGCGCCGATGCTGGCGGGGCGCGCGCTTGGCGCCCAGGTCATCCATGGCGTGGCGATCGATTCTGTCGGCGGTGAGCCGCTGGCGGGGGCGGTCGTCTCGCTCCTCGACTCGACCGCCGACGTGGTGAGCGCGGTGCGGACGTCGAATCGCGGGCGCTTCGAGCTGCGCCTGCACGGCGCCGGCTACTACGCGCTCGACGTGCGCGCGATCGGTTTCCGGCCGCACACCTCGGCGTGGATCTCGCTCGGCAACGGAGAGTCGGTCGACGTGACCGTGCGCGTGGTGCGAAGTGCGCCACTCCTCTCCCGCGTCACCGTCGAGGCAGAACGCGAGGAGATCGGCGAGCGCTCCTTCCTCGGGATGAAACTCAAGACCATGTCGGCACGCGTGATCACGCCGTCGGAAATCAGCGCGGCGCTCGGAGGGGCGCGCGACTACGTGGAGATCATGCAGTCATCGCTCCCCGCCGGATTCGCCGTGAAGTACCTCGACGCGCGGCTCAACAAGCGGTGCGTGGTGAACACGCGCAACGGAAAGTGTGCGGCGATCTTCGTCGACGGCGTCCGGATGTCTGATGCCGAGCAGGCGATGGATGCGGCGCTGCCTGCGCAGATCGATCATGTCGTCATCGTGCGAGCGATCGAGGCCGGAACGCTCTTCGGAGGAGACGCCGATGCAGGGGCGATCCTCATCTTTCGGAAGGGATATGCGGGGGGAGTGGTTTCGAGGAAATAGCGTATGGCGGAACTCGCCGTCGCGAGGGTTGAGTCAAACGAGACTCCGCACGCTTGCGTTCCTTCGGCCTACATGATCCGCCTCAGCCTAACGCAAACATTCATCCAGCGCTCACAAGCGCTCTAGAAACTCTGCATCGGCGATATCCTGCGTCCGCCCGGTAGCGCGCTTGTTTCTGATGAGATCTTCGCGAGACAACATCGAGACCTCGACGTCGCCAAGCCGCGCTCCAACTCGACGCCCCCACGCCTCGGCGAACTCGACGCCGTACCGCTTGGTCAAAAGATCCACGCGGTTCGGCACACGACCCAGTTGAATGACGCGATCGTCCGCTTCGAAGTCATCTGCGGACAGTTGGAGCGAACCGAATCCGAAGTCCTCTCGCGCATTCACGATTCGCTGCCCGTTCGTCGCATCGGGGCGGACGAAAAGGTCGAGGTCTTCGGTGAGGCGCGGCCGCCCATGAAAGGCAACCGCATGGCCTCCTACGACGAGGAATTCAACTCCGTGTGAACGGAACAACTCGAGCAACTCGCTCAAGTCCTTGTCCAGCTTCACCCAAGTCCTCGCGATAACGCGCCTGTAGGGCCAGCGCCCGATCAAGCCGGGCCTGGGGAGAAAGAGCGGCCAGTTCAGCGCGCTCGGCCTCGTCGGCCTCGCGATGCGAGGCGAATATGCGAATAGTCCGAACCACCTCTAAAAGGTAGCGAGTTTCGCTCCGTGAGTTCAGCCTGAACAAGACCCAATACTCTCCTCTCGAGTCGGCCCAACCCGACCGAATCCGATTGAAAAAATCGGCTGGAACGGCTGGCACGCGACCCAAACTTGACCCCCCACCCCTTTCCAACAATGTTCGCCATGAGCATCCCAGCATACCGAGCGAGCAGTTCAGGCGTTTCCCCTTGCCCCGGAGATGCGCCCGGACGAATTCTCCTCCGTGCTCTCCCCACGCGCGGCGCGCGCGTGGCGGGCGTTTGGTCGTGACCCCCCACCCCGTTCACGTCATGGCGAACTTCAGCCTCAAGATCAACGGCAAGACGCAGCAGGTCGACGTCGAGCCCGACACGCCCATGCTCTGGGTGCTGCGCGACCATTTCCAGCTCGTCGGGACGAAGTACGGATGCGGCGTCGCCCAGTGCGGTGCCTGTACCATCCACGTAGGCGACAACGCCGTGCGCTCCTGCTCGTTGCCCGTCTCGGCGGTCGGTGATCAGGCGATCACCACGATCGAAGGACTCTCCGACAAGGGCGACCATCCGGTGCAGCGCGCCTGGCTCGAGCACGACGTTGCCCAGTGCGGCTATTGCCAGGCCGGCCAGATCATGAATGCGGTCGCGTTGCTCAAGAAGAACGCGAGGCCGAGCGACGCCGAGATCGAGACGGCGATGAACGGCAATATCTGTCGCTGCGCGACCTACGTGCGCATCAAGGCCGCCATCAAGTCCGCGACGGCGTGAGGAGACCACACACATGACCATCGTCAAGACTTCGTACAGCCGCCGCTCCTTCCTCAAGACCAGTGCCCTCGCGAGCGGTGGGCTCATGCTCACCT
>CAZWVG010000022.1:0-31666 GCA_964637355.1 uncultured Gemmatimonadaceae bacterium | reverse complement strand
GGCTCGCGGGGTGCGCGCCATCGGAAGAAGAGCTCCTGGCCCTACCGAAGGAATGGTTCGACTTCAACGGCTACCTCAAGATCGGTGAGAATGGGTTGGTCACCATCACGTCACCCAATCCCGAGTTTGGGCAGAACGTGATGACATCGATGCCGATGGTGGTGGCCGACGAACTCGATGTCGACTGGAAAAACGTCGTCGTCGAGCAGGCGCCGCACGATCCCGCGCGCTTTCCCGACGCAGTCTTCGGGCAGTTCACCGGTGGGAGCCGCGGCGTCGCGACCAAGTGGAAGGCGCTGCGTACGGCGGGCGCCTCGGCGCGCCAGATGCTGCGCGAGGCCGCCGCGAGCGCATGGAACGTTCCGGTCGACGAAGTGACGACGGATGCGGGCGTCCTCAAGCACAAGAGCGGCAAGTCGGCGTCGTATGGCGAGATGGCCTCGGCCGCCGCGAAGGTCGCGGTGCCTAAAGAGGTGAAGCTCAAGGACGTCAAGGACTTCAGGATCATCGGCACCTCGCGCAAGAACGTCGAGGGGAAGAAGATCGTGACCGGGAAGCCGCTCTTCGGCATCGACTACCAGGCCGATGGCATGCTCACCGCGATGATCGTGCACCCGCCGGCCTTCGGAATGCGCGTCAAGTCGGTCGACGCCGCCGCCGTGAAGTCGATGCCCGGGATCACCGACGTCTTCCCGATCGAGACGCTGCCGAACGCTCAGGAACGCAATCCGTTCGACACCAATGCCTTCCCGCAGCTCGTGGCCATCGTCGGACGCAGCACGTGGGAAGTGATGAAGGCCAAGAAGGCGCTGCAGGTCGAATGGGAGCCGGCGCCGGTCGCATCGTTCGTGGTGTCGGGCCTCGGCTCCAAGTCCACGGTGAGCGTCCCCGCAGGACTGGAAGACTCGGCGACGCATGAGGCGAGCATGGAAAGCCTCGCGGCCAAACCGGGAAGAGTCGTGCGGAAGGACGGCGATCCGTCCGGCGCATTCAAGCGCGCGGCGAAGGTCATCGAACGCTCCTACTCAGCGCCGTTCCTGGCGCACAACTGCATGGAGCCGATGAACTTCTTCGCCCATGTGACCGCCGACCGAGTCAAGGTCGCCGGTCCGCTGCAGGCGCCAGGGCTCATCGAGGCCACCCTGTCGGCGCGCCTCGGCGTGCCGACCGACAAGATCGACATCGAGTTGACGCGCATGGGAGGCGGCTTCGGTCGTCGCGCCTATTCGCACTACGTCATTGAAGCAGCGCTCATCTCGCAGAAGGTGAATGCGCCGGTGAAGCTGCTCTACACGCGCGAAGACGACATGAGCACGGGGATCTATCGCCCCGCCTATCATGCCACGTACCGCGCGGCCCTGGACGCGGACAACAACCTCATCGCCTTGCACGTGAAGGCCGGTGGTGTTCCGGAGAGCCCGCTCTTCGCGAATCGATTCCCGGCCGGCGCGGTCGACAACTACCTCGCCGAGGACTGGTCGATCCCGTCGAACATCACCATCGGCGCGTTCCGGGCGCCGCGCTCCAACTTCATTGCCGGCGCCGAACAGTCGTTCCTCGACGAAGTCGCCGAAGCGGCTGGGAAGGATCCCATCGAGTTCCGGCTCGACCTGCTCAAGCGCGCCAAGGCCAACCCGGTCGGCGAGAACAACGAGTACGACGTCGATCGCTACGCCGGAGTGCTCGAGCTGGTACGGGACAAGTCAGGATGGGCCACGCCACCCGCCGGTGTGAGCCGCGGTGTCTCGGCGTATTTCTGCCATGCGAGCTACGCGGCACACGTGCTCGACCTGACGATCGAGAACGGGAAACCGGTCGTACAGAAGGTCACCTCGGCGATCGACTGCGGCATCGTCGTGAATGCCGACGCCGCCACCAACATGGTGCAAGGCGCCGTGATCGACGGCATCGGCAATGCGCTGTTTGGGGCCATGACCTTCAAGAACGGCGCGCCGGAGAAGACGAACTTCGATTCCTACCGCATGATCCGGATGAGCGAGGCGCCCAAGGCGATCGACGTGCATTTCGTGAAGAGCGAGGTGGACCCGACCGGGCTCGGAGAACCGCCGTTCCCGCCGATCTTCGGCGCCGTTGCCAACGCGATGTACAAGGCGACCGGGAAGCGGTTGTACAAGCAGCCGTTCGTGGGGGAGACGCCGGTGGTGGGGTAGGCGAGCGGTTCGTAAGGCGAACGGGGTGGTAGATCGACCGGTGGATGCGGCTTCGAGGCTGCGTCCGCCGGTTTGTTCTTGAAGGCCGACGCGGAGCGCGGTCGCGCTGGACCTGTGAGACCCTGCGCGCCGCGACTCCGAAGGCTCGCCATGCTTCGCGAACGGGGCGTCGCTAGCCCCCCATTGCGTTCCGTCCGCTCCCCTCATAAACTGAACCATATGGTTCAGTATCAATCTGCCCAGTTGGATGCGTCGTTCGCGGCGCTCGCGGACCCCACGCGGCGCGGCATCCTCGAGCGACTGGGGCGACGGGATGCGTCGATCACCGACCTCGCCGAGAACTTCCGGATGACCCTCACCGGCATGAAGAAGCACGTGGGTGTCCTGGAGCGGGCGGGGTTGGTGAAGACGCAGAAGGTGGGGCGTGTGCGGACCTGCACGCTGGGGAAACGCCGGCTCGAGGAGGAGGGCGTCTGGATCGAGCACTACCGCCGACTCTGGGCGGCGCGCTTCGATCGGTTGGACAATGTGCTCGACGAGTTGCAGGCGACCGGGCGCGTCGCGCGGACAAACAAGAGAAAGTGAGTCGACAACCGCTGGCGTGGGCGAAGCCCCAGCGCCACTGGCAAGTAGTACGACGAGTTGGACGCCCGGTGCGCCGCGTCGGCCAGCCTACGGAGAAACTTCAAATGCGCAATGCTGCCTTCCTGTTGTTGACGCTGGTGAGTACGAGTCTCGCGGCCCAGCAGGGTTCATCGTCGGGGTATGCGCCCGTGAACGGGCTCAGGATGTACTACGAAGTGCACGGCAGCGGCGAGCCCGTGGTCTTGCTGCACGGAGCGTTCATGACCATCACCCTCAACTGGGACGGATGGATCGACGAACTCGCCAAGACGCGAAAGGTCATCGCGGTCGAACTGCAGGGACACGGGCGGACGGCCGACATTCCCCGCGAGATGAGCGGCGACAACCTCGCCGACGACGTCGCGGCGCTGCTCACGTATCTCGACATCCCTCGCGCGGACGTCCTCGGATACAGCATGGGGGGCGGCGTGGCCATGCGCGTCGCCATTCGACATCCGGACCGGGTGCGAAAGGTCGTCGTCATCTCGTCCCCGCTCCGGCGCGACGGCGTGGTGAAGGAAGGGGGCGAGGCGCTGGAAAAGCTCTCGGCGGAGTTGTTCAAGGGCTCCCCACTCGAGAGCGAGTATCTGCGACTGAGTCCGACCCCGACTCAGTTTGCGACGTTCGTCGAACACATGGTCGCCGCCGACTCCAGGAAGGGGAGTGACCTGACGGATGCGCAGCTGCGAGCGACCACGGCGCCGATGTTCTTCATCAATGGCGACGCTGACGGCATTCGGCTCGAGCACATTGCCGAGATGTTTCGCCTGAAGGGGGGTGGCGTTCACGGCGACATTCGGGAGCGTTCCGCGTCTCGCCTCGCCGTCCTGCCTAACACTACCCACGTGACGCTGATGATGCGTCAGTCGATCATCGTTCCGATGGTGAACGATTTTCTCGACGCGAAGCCGTAGCGATTCGCGACGGATCGAGTGACCCTCTGGCTTCGATTCCGGCGAGGATATTCCTTGGCTGTCGAATCGCGACGACTACGGCGCCTCCGTCAACCGAAACTGGTTCGAAATCGCCTCGACCTCCTGCGCACCCGCCGCATCCGCTACACGCCCAGCGCTGAACGTCCAGCGCAACCGATAGGTACCATCGATGGTCGCAACGTTGAGCTGCGGGTAGAAGTTCTGGCCACGCTCGGCCACGCTGAACTGCAGGACGCTGCGCATCTGCGCTCCCGCATCCCAGGAGAAGTCGGGAAGGGTCCGACAGGCGAGCGAGATCTGGTCGTAGGCGCTCACCCAGTGTCCATCGACATTCTTCTGCAACTCGGGAACTCCCGGTCCGCCGCAACCGGCCCGCGAAATCGGGTTGCTCGTGCTATTGGTCAGCGTGAAACCGATCGCGCCGGTGAAGAAGGTGCCTTGATGGATCACCGTGAATTGCGCGGAATCGGTCACGAGCGTCGCGCGCAACGGTGCAGGACCGTCAACGCTGTGGCACGCGAGCGCGGCGAGAGGGGCGACGAAGGTGAGGAAGCGGGGAAGGCGAAGGCGTGTGTTCATCGTTGAATTCCAGTCGACCTAATGGTCAAAATCATCTGCGACGGAGCGAGATATAAGCGAGAGCGTGGCGGCGAACGACGGATGACTTTCGCCAACAAGCGAGAAATGGAGAACCACTCGAACCGCTACGGAAGCACAACAATGGTGAACCAGGGGCCGACGGCGGTATCGGCCGGCGCCTCGTACACTCCGCGAAGCCGATACGTGCCGGCGCGTAGTCCCGGAGATAAGATCGTCCCGGCGCGGCCGCGCGATACGAAGGTTTCGGTCCACCCCGGCTCGAGCCGAACGCTCGCCGGTCCGCTCGGCAGCTTGCACCCGCCGGCGGCCCCGACAATCGTGTACCCGAGAACGCTGTCTCCCCCGACGATCTGCATGCGGATGGGAACGGTCGGGCACGGTCCCGGCGCGCGAATGCCGACCGAAAGCGAATTCGTGGCCGTGAGCGTAAGCGTGACCTCGTCCGACAGGGCAACGGTGTCGGGTTCCGCGCTCGTGGTGAGCGTCAGCATCGAAGCGCTGGCGAGCCGCTCACTGCTGACCGGCGTATCCGAGCCGCACGCGCTCACCCCACCTGCGCAGGCGAGCGAGAAGCCAATTGCGGTGAGCGTGCGTCGCCGAGTCATGATACGAGAGACCTCGCGAGCACTGCTTCCCGTCACTGGGCCCCGCGGGTCGCGCACCGGTGATGCGACGCGAACGCGCCGAGTGCGGGCAACACCACACTGTACCGTGCGTGCTCCGGTTCTTTCGTTCGGCGTACAGTTCCGAATCGTCGCCACAAAGCACACCGACGACAGGCTCGTCCGGGAAACGCGGCTGGCGCGCGCCGGCCACCGAGTCCATGTTCGGGACACGGTGCCGCATGCGCCGCTACCAAAGTCTCCTACCCGAGGGCGCAGCCATGACGATCTGGTACGTCGACATCATGTGGGCGATGATGTTGTTCGGGGTGACGCTCTTCACGAGCTGTGTCGTCGTCGTGAACCGGGCGATGAGCGGGATGCGCGTGGTGGGGCTCGTGACGTGCTACGCGGTGGGCGCACTGATGGCCATCGTACTTCCCTGGAAGGTCGCTGTCGCCACGTGGTGTGTCTTCGCGGCCGCCGGCGGTGTGGTCGTATTCGCCTACGAACTCTGGGCGCGGCACCGCTACTCGACGACTGGGCGCAAGCCGCGCCCACTCATCCTGCTTAGGGGGTTCCTCCTTTGGCCGGCGATGATCCCGGACGCGATGGAGGGAATCGTGGTCGACGCCGGAATCCTGCCGCCGAGTGCGAGTGGTCCGGAGGGCACGCGCGAACCGGAGCCGCACATGCTGCCGAAAGCCATCAGGCAGGACGCGGCCGCGACGCCGTGATGCAAAGGGCCACAACGAGAGCGTCTCGGGCCGGCGTTCGGCACCTGGCGCGAAAGCCTAACGCCAGAAAGCTTTTACAGGCAACCCTCTCGTAAGGCATGGCGTGCCGTTCGGGGAGGTGCGCATCCCGTCGAGCATCAAGACGGTAGGTCACTGGTTCGGTGGCGTAGGGGCGAGGTCGCGCACCTGGATCATGAGGGCGAGAAGCCCGGTGTCGCTCCCCTTGGCATGGCGCTCACCGCGAGCGAAGAACGCGCCCTCTCCGACCGAGAGGGGGACGCGGACATCGTCAGGGCCGGACACCCAGCCCGCGCCGGCCAGAGGGACGAAGAGCTGCGCGAAGCCAGTGGGATGCGGCGTGAGCCCGCCACCGGCGTCAATACGAACGGTGTGCACGTGCGCCTCGCCCACGCCGTCGAGCCAGGTACGGCTCCAGGTCGCGATCGCGCCGAACGCGGTAACGGCGGTGTCGGGGCCAGTCGCGAAGCGAAGAATCTCCATGGGAGAAGTCGAGAAGGAAGCGCGGCGCAGAGTGCGAATGGTCGAGCGCCCCATCGCGTCGACCGCTCACAGCACGAGCAAATCAGCCCCCAGGGTGCCCGACGGCGCAACTCGCCCCTGAGACGAACGCCAGGATCGCCACCGCACCCGGCACGTCGATCCCAGCCGTGGTCACTCCGGAATGATAGGGAATCCAAGCGTTAACTGGGCCGAAACGTTCGCAGGCGCTGCAAACCGCTGAAATAGTGGGGCGAAACGAGAATCACTCCCTCATCGAGTAGTGCGCAAATCAACAATTCGCGCTACACTCTGCACGCCCGTCGCGCCTTTTGTATGCACAACCGTACACGAGGCGGCCCCCCCAACCCCCAGCCCACAAAGGCGACATGACACGAGGTTTCGTTCGCGAGCTCCTTGCCGCGGTCACCCTCATCGGCACGCTGGTGCCGAGCCTGGGCGCGCAGCAGGGCAACACCCGCATCACCGGACGCGTGATCGAGAAGGACGGCGGACCCCCGATCGACGGAGCACAGGTCCGCATCGACGGGTCGAACGTCGGCGCACTCACCAGCTCCGACGGGCGCTACACCATCGGGCGCATCCAGCCCGGGACCTACCAGCTCCGCGTCATCCGCATCGGCTACCTCTCCGAGGTGCGCTCGGTGACGGTCGCCGCCGGACAAACGGCCACGGCAGACTTCACGCTCACCAAGGCACCGTACCAACTCGAGGCGGTCGTCACCACGGCGACGGGACAGCAGCTGACGCGCGAGCTCGGGAACTCGATCGCCAAGATCGAGACGGCAGAACTCGTCAAGGAACAGCCGATCACCCAGCTGCAGGACGTGCTCAACGGGCGCACGGCGGGCGTGACAATGATTGCCTCGAGCGGGACGGTGGGCGGGGGAGCAAGAGTCCGCGTGCGCGGACTCTCATCGGCGTCGCTCTCCAACGATCCGCTGGTGATCGTGGACGGCGTGCGTGTGGAGCAGGGGAGCCCCTCGATGACCTCGGGGAGCTTCGGCGGGACGTACATCGGCGGCGGGCGCCCGAATTTCCTCAACAACCTGAACCCCGAGGAAATCGAGAGCATGGAGATCGTGAAGGGGCCGTCGGCTGCAACGCTGTACGGAACGCAGTCGGCCAACGGCGTCATCGTGATCACCACCAAGAAGGGGCGCCAGAGCGCACCGAAGTGGACGCTGTTCGGCGGTGGTGGCACCTCCGAGAACACCTACGACTACGGCGCCCAGTACTACAACAAGGGGACGACGCCGACGGGGGCGACGACGGATTGCACGCTCGCGCGCGAAGCGCTTGGGCAGTGCACCTTCCAGCAACAGTTCTCGCGCAACCTGCTCATGGACGACGCCACGACGCCGTTCAAGACCGGCACGCGGCAGAACTACGGTGCCCAGGTCACGGGGGGGACGGAGACGCTTCGCTATTTCGTGAGCGGCACGTGGGAAGACGAAATCGGCGTCCTGCAGATGCCGGATGCGGAGCTCGATTCGATCGTCCTGCTGCGCGGAACAGAAGCGCCGCGCTGGCAGCGCTATCCGAATCACCTCGCCAAGACGAGCCTCCGAGGCAACTTCGGGATGCCGATCTGGGCGAACGGTGAGCTGAACCTCTCGAGCGGTTTCGTCTCCTCGTCGACGCGACTTCCGCAGACCGGCGACAACCTGTACGGCGTGATCGGCTCCGGATTGTTTGGGACGGCGAATCCCGCTGCCGCGAGCGCGTGGGGCTTCGCCGCGCCGCGCCAGGCCTTCGCCCGCGCCACCACCCGCGACGTTCGCCAGTTTGTCAACTCGGCGACGGCCGGCTGGAAGCCGAGGGATTGGCTGTCGACCCGCGCCGTCCTTGGCCTCGACTTCATGAACTGGCAGGACGCGACGCGAATCCGCAGCGGCGAAGGGTGCACGTTCTGCGGCCAGGCGTGGCAGGGGCTACGCGCGATCAATCGGTACAACAACGAGCGCTACTCGGTCGACCTCGGCGCCACTGCGACCAGGTCGTTCTGGGCGGACTACAACAGCAAGACGACGGTCGGCGTGCAGTGGAACCGCGACGGACGCTTCGTGACGTTCAACCAGGCCGAGATCCTTCCGCCGGGCGGTTCGACGATCGACGCCGGCGCGCAGAAGTCGTCGGGCGAGCAGACGAACGAGTTCGTCACCTACGGGACGTACATCGAACAGCAGATCGGCTGGAAGGACAAGGTCTTCGTGACCGGCGCCGTCCGTCGCGACCAGAACAGCGCCTTCGGCAAGGACTTCGGCGCCGCGGTCTATCCCAAGGCGACGATCTCCTGGGTGGCGATCGACAACGGTGGCGCCAAGTGGTTCAACAACTTCCGCCCGCGCCTCGCGTGGGGGGTGTCGGGACAGCAGCCGGACGCCAACGCGTCGATCACCTACCTCACGCCGATCACCGCCACGCTGCTCAACGGGGAATCGCCGGCGGTGACGTTCGGCGCGTTAGGCAACAACAACCTCAAGCCGGAACGGTCGCGCGAGATCGAAGGCGGCTTCGACCTCACGACGCTCCGCAATCGCGTCTCGCTGCAGGTCACCTACTACGACAAGCGCACGGAAGACGCGATCGTCCGTCGCGACATCGCCCCGTCGCAGACGGCCGGTGCGGCGGTCTTCGACAACGTCGGCGTGGTGAGCAACAAGGGGCTCGAAGTCTCCCTCAACGCCCGCATGCTCGACCGCAACTGGCTCCAGTACGATGCGCAGGTCGAGGCGTCGTGGAACGTGAACGAGCTCGTCGAACTCGCCCCCGGCATCAAGCCGTTTGGTGGCTTCGGCTACCAGAACGCCCCGGGGCGCCCGCTCTTCTCGAACTACTGGCCGAACATGACGGGCTTCAATGACGCCAACGGCGACGGCGTCATCGTCCCCGCCGAGGTCACCACGACTGGCGTCGCGGTGTACGGCGGGCCGAGTGTCCCGACGCGCACGATGTCGCTCAACAACACCTTCGGCCTGTTCAAGAACAAGCTGCGGATCAATGGGCTGTTCGACTATCGCGGCGGCAACATCATGCACCAGATCTCCGATGGCTTCGCCTGCGCGCTCGGCCCCAACAACTGCGCAGCGACACACGTGAAGGGGACGCCGCTGCGCGAGCAGGCGCGCGCGGTCATCGCCGGTGCCGCGCTCGGTGCCTACTGGGAGAAGGGCGACTTCGTGCGCCTGCGCGAGGTCTCGGCGAGCTATCCGGCGCCGCGCTCGGTCGCCGCGTTCCTCAAGGCACACGATGCGAACCTGGTACTGTCGGGGCGCAACCTCTGGCTGTGGACGAAGGAGTTCACCGGCGCGGATCCGGAATCGCAGACGACCGGGACCGACGCGACGCCGTACAGCTTCGTGCAGCTCGCGCAGCCGCGGTACTTCACCTTCCGCGTCAACCTGAACTACTGATGACCACCGACCACACGACAAACCGGATGGAGCCCGACATGCATACAGTGCTTCCGCGTGTGCGCCGGCGTGCCGGCCATGCGCTTGGTCACCACCTCCTGTTCGCGGCGCTCCTCAGCGCGACCGCTTGTTCGACCGACAAGATCCTCAAGGTCGACCGACCGGACATCATTGATCCCAACGGCCTCTCGGACGCGAACGGCGTCTCGGCGCTCTACGCCGGCGTCATCGCCGATTTCTCGAGCGGAAATGCCGCCTCGATCGGTGTCATCACGGCCACGGGGTTCATGTCGGACGAATTCAAGTTCGGCGCGACGCCTCCCGAGGCGCGCCAGATGGACCAACGCGCTGCGCCCGAATCGAACACGATCCTCGCCACGATCTATCGCAACGTGCAGCAGCTGCGCGGCCAGGCCGATCGCGCCGCCGAGGCGCTCAAGGGGGTCAAGGCGAGCGACCCGCGCGTCGGGGAGATGGAGGCGATGTCGGGGTACGCCCACATCATCCTCGCCGAGATGTTCTGCTCCGGTTCGCCGTTAGGCGTCCCGGGAGAGGACGCCGATCCGCAGACGACGGCGCAGATCCTCGCGGCCGCGGTCACCAAGCTGACGGCTGCAGTCGCCGACGCCGCGGGTGACGATCGCGCGAAGAACTTCGCCGCGGTGCTTCGCGGCAGGGCAATGGTCGACCTGGGGCAGTTCGACCAGGCAGCGACGGCGGTGGCGGCGGTGCCGACGAGCTTCAAGTACACGACGCTCCACAGCACCACCACGCCGGCGCAGACCAACGGCTTCGCGACCTACATGAACGCGAACGACGGCATCCTCGTCTCCAACAACGAGGGAGGGAACGGGCTCAACTTCGGTACCGCGGGTGACAAGCGCGTCCCGATCACGGGCGACGGCTCTCCTTCGCGCTTCGACGGCCAGACGCCGCGCTACTACTACGCGAACGCCAGCAGCAACACCTCGCCGATGCCGATCGCGACGGGTGTCGAGGCGCGCCTGATCGAGGCAGAGGCGCTGCTCCGGGCGAACAACTTCACGGGGTGGCTCGGGAAGCTGAACGAAGCGCGCGCCTTCTACAGCATGACCCCGCTCACCGATCCCGGCACCGCCGAGTCGCGGGTGAACCTGATGTTCCGTGAGCGCGCCTTCTCGCTCTTCGCGTCGGCACATCGTCTGGGCGACCTGCGTCGCCTCGTGCGGCAATATGGGCGTGGTGCGGAGACGGTCTATCCGACCGGCGCGTATCACAAGGACGGATTGCAGCTCGGGACCGACGTGCAGTTCGTGATTCCGCAGACGGAGAAGAACAACCCGAAGTTCACGGGGTGCATCGACCGCAACGCCTGATCCTGCACGTCGGGACGAGCGTCGCGACGAACGATGGGGCGGTCCTCGAGAGAGGACCGCCCCATTGTCGCATCATTGCCCCCCGGTGCGTCGCGCGATCGGCGGCGCGGGCTACCAGGCAGTCTGCAGGTTGAGCAGGAGCTGCCGCGTATTGGCGAAGCTGTGGTGACGCCAGTTCCGATTCACCGCGTTCAGCTGCAATTTCGCGTTGTGGCCGGCGATGTAGTAGTTGAGCCCCGCGAGCACATCGGTCGCCGCCTCGTTGGCAATGGATCCGGAGCGACGAACGTCGGGATCGAAGTAGTCGACACGCTGCACGAGCTCGAACGTCTTGTTCAGCTTGTAGGCGAGGACTTCGTAGTATCCCTCGCGGTGCACGTCGCCGTCGACCCCGCGGATGTACTCCGCGCGTGCGGTGAACGACGGGCGAAGGAACTCGGCGAGTGCGCCGATGCGGTCGCGGCGCGCGTGCTCGGAGTTGGGCGACCCGCCGTACACGCCGGACATGCCTAACGTCAGTCCGGAGAGGAAGGGGACGGGGGCCGCGAGGTTGGCGACGAAGACCTTCTGGTCGTTGGCGTCGGTGGCGTTCTGCGCCTCCCCGGTCCCGTCGAAGAGACCGACGGCGAGCTTGCTGTGCGGCCAGACGCTGCCCCGCAGGGTGACCCCGATGTCGCGCACGTCGCCCAGGCTCCCGCCGCGCGCGCGGTCAGACGCGAACTGCGGACGCTCGACGGTGATCACCTGCGATGTGGGATTCGGCCCCTCGTACGCGAACGGGAGCTTGTACTGGCCGACGTCGACGGAGAAGCCCCTGTCGAGTCCGATCGTCACGAGCGCATCCTGCAGGGTTCGACTGGACTGGTTCACGCTCTCGTCGATGACCACCTGCGTGCCGCCGACGGTCGCCGACGACTGGCGGAGGGAGAGCGCCTTGGCCGGATCGATCATCACCGCCCAGGTGATGTGCGGAGCGACCTTGCCCGACACCTTGAGCTCGGCCCGCCGGATGCGGAGGGTGTTGTCGGCTCGCTGCGAGCCGTTGGCGTACTGCGTCTGGAGGAGGCCGTCGAACTTGAGGGAGCCGAAGCCGGACTCCACCTGCGGTGCCTGCGGTGCCTGCGGTGCCTGCGGCGCCTGAGATGCCTGAGGTGCCTGGGTGACGGAGCCGGCAGGTGCAACGAGTGCGTGATCGTCGCGCGCGGGCAGCTTGCTCGAGCCGTTCGGCGGTTGCAGCTGATCGCCGGGGAGTCCCGGCGCGGCGACGGTCGCGACGCGCGACGCGCGCTCCGCGCGGAGCTCGGCGACCTCGGAGCGGAGCGCCGCGAGTTCGCGCCTAACGCTATCGACCGCCGAAAGGAGCGACGCAATCGTGGCGGCGTCGCGCCCCTCGACGTTCCGCTCGCGCGCGGGCGCTGGCGGAACGGAGTCGTGCACGGCGGGCGAGGCGCCGCTCGACGGTTGTTGCGCCTGCACTGGTGCAGAGAGCGCAAGGAAGGCGACGGCAGAACCGCACGCGGCGAGGATCGACGAGGATGGAATTCGCATCGAGGGTTTCCGGGAAAGAAGCACGGGAGCGGAAGGTCATCGCGCACGCAGGGAGCGATGCTGCGCAGGCATCTCAACAATATCACGATCGCGTACCGATTGCGTCCGGTGCTTGCGAAGTTGCGTGATACTAATGTCGAAGCGAGGGGTGCGCAGTGCGGGGGCGAGACGCTGTCCTGGCGCCCTATTGCAGCCGAACGTCGATGGTGGCCGTCCACACCTGTTGCACCCCGGTGCGATTGTCGACCCACAGGGCGTGAAAGCGACCGGTGGCATCGGCAACGAGCCCCGCAGTGTCGCCGCCGGTGACCGAGAAGCTCCCCCGCGCCGGACGCCATGCACCCGTGGCCGAGCGCGTCGGGACCGAATCGCTCGCCTCCGCCGTCGTGCGCTGCTGGCGTTCATCGTTAGGTAATGCGGAGACCTGCCGGCTCGCCCCCCACGTGACGCCGCCGTCGGTCGACGCGGCGAATCGCACATCGTACGCCGACGACCCCGCGTGCCGGCGGCGGTCGTACCACATCACGCCGACGACGCCGTCGCGATTCACGGCGACGGTCGGCATGAAGTTGTCGGGGCTGGCACCAGCTGCAACGGGCGACGCATCATCGCCGATCGCGATCGGCACGCTCCAGCTCTTTCCCAGGTCGACGGAGCGGGTGAAGCGAATCACGCCATGACCGGTCGAGAAATCGGTCCAGACCACATAGAGCGCATCGCGACGCGACGACCCGGGGTCGACGGCGAGGCTTCCCGTTACACCGCGCGACGAGGGCGTATTGTAGCCGGTGGTGACGGTCGCGATGCGGCTGGCGGGATCGAGCGTGTGCGCGCCGTCCCGTGAGCGAAACACCTGCAACCATCCTCCAACTTCGCGCAGCTTGCCGGTGCCGGTATTGTTGGCGCCGAGCTTCATGTGATGCTGCAACGTCACGACGGAGCCATCGGAGAGGACGACCACGCCGGTGGCGAGCGATGCGGCCTGCGTGTCGCCGATCTGGTCAAGGAGCCCGCGCGCGGATGACACCGGAAAAGTCGCGCCGCGATCGCTCGACGCCGCGAGCACCAGGGCATGCCGGAAGTCGGCGTTCCGGTGCCCCCCTTCTTCGGCGTGCAGGTGATCGTCGAACGCGACGTAGAGCGTACCGCGCCGAGTCGTGCGCGTGGTATCGACAGCGATGAAGGGGCGATCGTTCGCGTGCGGACCATGGATGACCGCATCCCACGTGCGAGCTCCGTCGCGCGATCGGCGGATGTGAAGCGAGTCGGTGTCGGACGAGGCGCCCGGAATCATGTCGATCCCGGTGTTGGTCTTGGTGACGAAGTACGCCGTTCCATCAGCGGCGAAGGCGCAGCTCGGATCGTCGGCGAAGTGCTCGTCGGCCACCGCGGCGGTCGACCAGTGCGCGCCACCGTCGAACGAACGATACGCCACAGAATTCACGGCGCGCCCATCGTGGTCGCCAAGCATCGAACAGGCGAGGAGCGTGGGACGCGAGGGATGCGCAGCGATCACGACCTCGTGATGATTGATCGAGGGGAAGTCCACGCTGACCTGCACGTTCTTCCCCACGATGATCGTCGGCTCCTGCGTGTGCGCGCCGACCGCCGCTACGTGCGGCGCGGCGGGAGGCGCGACCAACACGGTCGCGAGGAGCGGTGCTACGCGCACCGCGACGCCGATCAACGTCACGCGAACGCCATCGGACTTCCGGGACGAGTGCGTTCAACTCTCACGCAAGCGCGGGGTACGGGTGAGCAGTGACTTGCCCAATGCGGAGCGCGGGCGTACGGTGGCACGTATCTCGTGACGCGCACGTGTAACGCACGTGAAACGCACGTAAAACGCACGTGCTACGCACGTGACGACGCATATGATGACCACGGTGGTGACGAGCGCGCGGCAACGTAGGGGGTGGCCGCGCTGCCGTCCAGAGAGCGGAGGGAGCGAGGCGCTGTGCACGCCCGTCGCACCCCGGAGGACTCATGCCGATGAAGATGCCGATCAGGATACCGGTCAAGATGCCCGCAACGCTGTGGAAGAAGCGCCATCCACCGGTGGGGGCGAGGCCGGGAACGCTCGTGATAGAGCCCGGGGGTCAGCGTCCTGACATCTGCGTCATGGACTACACACCGGATGCCGTCATCGAGCGCGAGCACGTGCCGCCGCGCGACCTCCCGACGGCGATGCGCGAAGAGGCGACCACCTGGGTGGACGTGCGCGGGCTTGCCGACGAGGGTATCCTGCGCGAGATCGGCGACGTGCTCAAGCTGCATCCGTTGGCGCTCGAGGACGTGGTGAACGCGCCGCAGCGCCCGAAGTCTGAGCCGTACGATGAGCACCAGCTGGTGATCCTTCGCATGGGGACGCTCGTCGATGGGCGGCTGCAGCTGGAGCAGGTGGGGTTCCTCATTGGCTCGCGCTACGTCGCCACCTTCCAGGAACGCGACGGCGATGTGTTCGACCCGATCCGCACGCGTATTCGCCAGGGGCGCGGGCCGATTCGCTCGTCAGGTGCAAGCTACCTGGCCTACGCGCTGATCGACACGATCATCGACGCCTTCTATCCCGTGCTGGAGGCGCTGGGCGACGACCTCGCCGCACTCGACGAGGAGGTGATGGAACGCCCCTCGCGCGCGACGCTTCGGCGCATTCACGGCGCCAAACGCCGTCTCCTGGAGCTGCGCCGGGCCGTGTGGCCGCACCGCGACGTGATCAACGCGCTCCTGCGGGAAGACACCGGCTTCATCGACGCCAACACGCGCCTCTACCTGCGCGATACCTACGACCACGCGGTGCAGCAGCTCGACGTGCTCGAGTCGTATCGCGAGACCGCCGCAGGGCTGCTCGACGTCTATCTGTCGAGCGAGAGCAATCGCACAAACGAGGTGATGCGCACGCTCACCGTCACGGCGAGCATCTTCATACCGCTCACCTTCATCGCCGGCGTGTACGGGATGAACTTCGAGGCGATGCCGGAGTTGCACTCACGCATCGGCTACCCGCTGGTGCTCGCGACGATGGTCCTCACTGCGGGCGGGCTGATCTGGAAATTTCGAAAGTTGGGTTGGATCGGGAACGCCAGCCGCGACGACGAGGGCGACGAATCCTGACGCACCGCGCCACTGCGGCGTGACCGGCGCCGGGGGGGAGAGTCGCCGCTCCCTTCCCCCGGCGCGTCGCCGGAGACGCCCCCGGGGCCTGCGCCAGCGCCCTAACGATCCCGCGACGACATGGCGGGGCGGGCGGCGCCGCCGGCCGAGCGCGATTCGCTGGCGCGTACACGCTCCTCGTTGGCCACCGTGCGCGACACCACACGCTCGCCGTCGTTCTCACCCATCGTCTGCTGCCCATCGCGCAGTGCGAGCTTGTTCACGCCGCTCTCGGCGAGGACGGTCAGGCGCTGGTCGGCCTGCTTCTCCTCACTGAGCGTCGACTCGAGCAGCGCCTGGACCTCGGCGTGTCCCATGAGGCGTGCGTACTCACGCAGCGTGCCGTAAGCAGCCATCTCGTAGTGCTCGCAGCGCTGCGCCGCGGCGATGATTCCGGCATCGAGCACCTCGGGATCGATCTCCTCGTCCAGCAGGTCAGCCCCCTCGGCGATCAGCCCTTCCATCGCCTTGCACTTGCGCGCGCGTGCTGTCTCGCCGAGGTAGCGGAAGCAGTCCTCGAGACGCAGCACATGCTGCTTTGTCTCGGTGAGGTGATTCATAAGGGCCGACTTGAGCTCTTCGGACGTGACGCGGGCGGCGAGCTTGGGGAGTGCCTTGACGAGCTGTCGCTCGGCGCTGAAGACATCCTTGAGCTCGTGGAGCATGAGGTCGTGCAGGGTCTCGATGGCGGGCATATGTCCTCCTCTTCCTCGCGAAGTCGACGGGTGTCAGGTGTACGCGCAGCGCCTGGCGCCGCGGACCTTGAATGTCGATGCATCGAGACGTCGTCGATATTCTCCCTAGGAGCGAAGTTGAGCCGACTCTGCCGGTGTATCGCTGCACCCAAGCTGCGCAATACGTGACGGAGTTCACACAAATGCGCGCGAGAGTATGGCGAGAATGGCCCGCGAGGGGGATGGCGGCGAGGCGCAGCACGACTGTAGCGTCGCGGAACCACGTCGTCATGGAGCACACAATGGCCGGCACGAGCACGAAGAAATCGACCTCGCGTACCAAGCGGAGCGGCGCTCGCTCGACGAACCATTCGACGAAGACGCGCACCACATCGAAGAAGAAGTACGGAGAGGCCGCCGAGCGTTCGGTAGCGCGTGCCCTGCACAAGGAGAAGCGCGGGACGCTCAAGAGCGGGAGTGGAGAGACCGTCACCTCGCGAAAGCAGGCGATCGCCATCGGGTTGAGCGAAGCGCGTCGCAACGGGGCGAAAGTGCCGGAGCAGAAGGACGCGTCACCCTGAGGGACTCCTGGCGCGCGCTCAAATGTGCGCGGCGCAACGCCGATCAGTGTCGAGCGGGCGGCGATGTGCCGCGACGACGAAAACTCTCCGGGGGGCCGAGTCTGCTGGGCGGGAGTTCGCGCGACTCGACGACGAGGCGTTGAAGCACGACGCCCGGATCGACGGCCCAGAACGTCACGACGTGCCAGCCGGCTTCCGCGATCTCGTGACGTGTGGTGAGAATGCGGATGTTGTCGGCGACCGACGCTTCCCACGCCCTGTCGGAACTGTCGGCGAGGACATTCACGACCTGCGGCGTCTCATCGTCGATCGATACGGCGAAGCGCAATCCTTCGCGGCGCCCGGTGAAGTTGAGGGACGGTGAAATGTAGCTGCGGAGCTGGAGCGGTCCCGCTGTGGCGAGGTAGGCCCGATACTCGAGGCGCGCACCGCGCGCCGCACCGGGTTGGGCGGCGAGGCTCTCCGTAGTGACCGGCGTGATCGTCATGCCCGACAGCGTTCGTCCAAGGCCGGGAATGCGCAGCCAGGCGAGGGGCGCGGTGGCGATGGCACGCGTGAAGTGCTCACCTTCCATCGCGACGTAGCCGTCACCCTCCACAAAGCCGTCGACCTCGTCGATGCGGGGAGCGGCTGGGCGGTCGACCACGGCTGTGATCACGACGGGAGGTGCACCGGCGCGCGTGATGGTGATTGGAGCGTTGGTCTTCCCCATCGGCGCGGAGCGCCAGTCGACACGTACCGAGAGGCGTGACTGTAGTGCGACGGTTCCAGTGGCCGGTTCGACCCGCACCCACGGGACGTTGCTGCTGACAGCGTAGTCGAACGGCGTCGCACCCCGGTTGTAGATCTCGATGGCTGCGCTGTCGCGCACGCATGGACCAAAGACGGGAAGCGTCACCGGTGCCGCCGGCGGTCCGGGGCGCGGTGCCGGCATCCCCTCGAACCAGACCCCCATGTCGGCGGACGCGGGCACCTGGATCACGTCGACGCGCGGCATCGCGTTACGTGGCGGTTCCTGCCAGTACGTGTAGCCGATGTGCGTCTGGTCCATCATGTGGTTCCACTTGCCGGCAGCGACCTCGGCATGAAAGGCGCGCGTGAGCGCGGCATCGCGCTCGAAGTAGGAGCGCGCGCTATCAGCCATGAGATTCGTCGCGGCGCGCAACTGGCGTGCGTAGCGACGATTGCGGGCGACCGCGTAGTACATCCGCTGCAGGTTGGCCTGCGCCTGGATGGGGTAGAGGACCAGCTGTGCGTACGCGTCGTGCAGCTCCGCCGGGAGGCGTTCGCGCATGTCGAGCGCGCGTTGCTCGAGCAGGTCCCACTGTTTGGTGATGGTCTCGGCCTCGTTCCAGGCATCGAGCGTGTAGGTGTCGGCGTCGATGAGCTCCGGCTTCCTCCGTCCGGCCTGAAAGAGGTAGGTCGTAATCAGGTCGGCGATCGTGTCGGCGTTGGCGAGTCCGAACTGCTGGGCCGACCAATGCGTGGCGTAGACAGGGAGCGAATCCGCCGGCCAGCGCGAAGGATTCCAGGCATAGTCGAGGAAGAATGAGATCGGGTACTCCATCGGCTTGAGGTCGCCGACGTTGACGATCCAGATGCGATCGGCGCCGTATTGCCAGGCGAGGTGCATCTGCTCCCACACGCGCGGGAGCGGGTTGGTGTTGAGCCACTTGTAGTTGCGTGGCCCGCCGACGTAGTCGAAGTGGTAGTAGACCCCAAACCCGCCACTGCGGGCGCTCTCGGCTCGCGACGGGAGTCGGCGAATGTTGCCCCAGTTGTCGTCGGCGAAGAGGAGCGTCACGTCGTCGGGGACGCGCATCCCCTTGTCGTAGTAGTCCTGCACTTCCTTGTACAACGCCCAGAGTTGCGGCGTGCGCGCGGGTTCCTTCCCCGTGACATCGGCGATGATGCGACGCTGGTCGGCCACGATACGCTCGAGCAGCGCGATGTTGCTTCCCTCCGTCATCGGCATGTCGCCATCACCACGCATCCCGATGGTCACGATGTTCTCGCGCCCGTCCATGCGGCGAATGCCGTCGCGCCAGAAGGCGCGGAGCACCGAGTCGTTCTGCTCGTAGTTCCACGCCCCCTTGCCATAGCGCCGCCACTCGGCTTGTGCGCGAGTCATCGGCTCGTGATGCGACGTTCCCATGACGACGCCGTACTCGTTGGCGAGTCGAGCGCTCGCCGAGTCGTCGTCGGCGAAGGCATTCCCCCACATGGCGGGCCAGAGGTAGTTCCCCTTGAGGCGCAGCAGGAGCTCGAAGACGCGCTCGTAGAAGTGGTGGTTGAAACCGCCGAAGGTCATGCGGGCCCAACCCGAGAGTGCCGGAGCCTCGTCGTTGAGGAAGATGCCGCGGTAGCGCACGGCCGGTTCGCCGCGCGTGTGGCGCCCGGCGTCGACAAACAGCGCGCTGCGCTTTCGTGGGGGAACGTCGGCCCACCAGTACCACGGCGAGACCCCGATCTCGGAGGAAAGATCATATGCGCCGTAGATCGTCCCGCGCCGGTCGCTCCCGGCGATCACCAGCGCGCGATCGACACCGGGAAACGGGCGGTCGACGACCTGCAGGAGGAAGCTCTCCCAGCGGCCGGCGATCCCGTTCGTATCGACCCTCCGCTCACGTACGAGTCGGTCGATGAGCGGGTGGTGTCCGAGCGTGCCGAGGAGGACGAGCGTGCGTGCGCCGGGTGCGCTGTCGGAAAAAATGCTCGGCTGAACCCCTGACACTCGCCCGATATCGGTGCGAAGATCGCCGGCGACACGCGAGACGCCGGGGAGGTCGCCCGAACTGGTCACGATCGGCGCACTCGTCCCCGCGGCGACGAGCGCGAAGCGCCCTGGGGCCGACGTCTCGGAGACGTAGCTGGTCGACGCGGGGGGACGCGCAGGAGCGGTTCGCTGCGCCGGGAGGGCGTGCGTCACCGCGAAGAGCGGTACGGCAGCTATTGAGACAACGACGGAGCGATCGAGCCGAGTTGGCATGACAGGTCGGAAACAGTCTTCCGCTGAGCTGTACCGCGCGTCAAAATCATACAGTCATCATATGAGTTGGCAAGCAAACCAAGGATTTCGGACGTGACAGCTATGGAATACCGCCCACTCGGGAGGACCGGGTGGGACGTTTCGACGGTGAGTTTTGGTGCGTGGGCGATCGGCGGTTCGTGGGGGGACGTGCGAGACGCCGACTCGATGGCGGCGTTGCATCGAGCGGTGGAGTTGGGGACGAACTTCTTCGACACGGCCGACGTGTACGGCGATGGACGCAGCGAGCGCCTGGTCGCGGAGCTGCGAAAGGCGCACCCGCACATTCGTGTCGCCACCAAGGCCGGGCGCCGGCTTTCGCCGCACGTGGCCTCGGGCTACAACCGTGAGAATCTGACCGCGTTCGTCGAGCGCAGCCTGGTCAACCTCGCGACCGATGCGCTCGACCTGGTGCAGCTGCACTGCCCGCCGACCGACGTCTACTACATGCCCGAAGTCTTCGGCGTGCTCGACGACCTGGTCGCGGCCGGAAAGCTGCGGCACTACGGCGTGAGCGTGGAGCGCGTCGAGGAGGGGCTCAAGGCGATCGAGTACCCCGGCGTGCAGTCGGTGCAGATCATCTTCAACGCCTTTCGGCAGCGCCCCGCCGAGCACTTCCTCGGGGAGGCGGCGCGGCGAAAGGTGGGGGTGATCGCGCGTGTGCCGCTGGCGTCGGGATTGCTCACCGGGAAGGTGCGCATCGATTCGGTCTTTGCGGCTGACGACCATCGTCAGTTCAACCGGCATGGTGAGGCCTTCGATCGGGGAGAGACGTTCTCCGGGGTGGACCTCGCGGCGGGCGTGCGCGCGGTGAGCGAGCTGCAGGCGTTGTGCGCGCCGGGCGAGTCGCTCGCGCAGCTGGCGTTGCGCTGGATCCTCTCGTTCCCGCAGGTGACGTGCACGATCCCGGGCGCTAAGCGCCCGGAGCAGGTGGAGGAGAACAGCGCCGCGGGTGGCAGCGGTCCGCTGGAGCCCGAGCGCATGGAGGCGATCGGGGCGATCTACGATCGCCATGTGCGCGCGCTCGTCCATCAGCGCTGGTAGGAGGGAGCGCATGCAGATGACCTTGCGCTGGTACGGCGCAGACGATGCGGTCACGCTGGAAAAGATCCGGCAGATTCCCGGCGTGACCGGGATCGTCTCGGCGCTTCACGACGAGCGAACGGGCGACGCGTGGCCGCAGGACCGGATCGATGCGTTGCGTGACAACATCGGCGAAGCGGGGCTATCGCTGGCGGTGATCGAGAGCATTCCGGTACACGAGGACATCAAGCTCGGGCGCCCTACGCGCGATCGATACGCGGATACCTGGTGCGAGACGGTAGTGCGGCTCGGTGCGGCGGGCATTCCGGTGGTGTGCTACAACTTCATGCCGATCTTCGACTGGCTGCGCACCGACCTGGCGCGAGCCACCGCGGATGGGTCGACGACGCTGGCGTACGATCACGAGGCGCTGGCCGCGATGGACCTGTCGTCGGGGTTCACCTCGCTTCCGGCATGGGCCGATCACTACGATGGCGCGACACTCGCCGCCCTGCTCGACGACTACCGTCAGCTGGACGAGGAGCGGCTCTGGGAGCACCTGGCGTGGTTCCTCGAGCGCGTGGTGCCGGTAGCCGAAGCAGCCAACGTTCGCCTGGCGATCCATCCCGACGATCCGCCGTGGTCGGTCTTTGGCGTGCCGCGCATCATCGTCGATGGACCGGCGCTCGAACGCTTCGTACGACTGGTCGACCGCCCGGCGAACGGGATCACCTTCTGCACGGGATCACTTGGGTCCTCACCGGCGAACGATCTCCCGGCGATGATTCGCGCTGCAGGCGACCGGATTCACTTCATGCACTGCCGCAACGTGCGGAGCACTGGTGACCGGAGCTTCGTGGAGACACCGCATCCGAGCGCCTTTGGCGACGTGGACATGCGCGCGGTCCTGCAGGCATTGCACGAGACGGGGTTCTCTGGGCCCATGCGCCCCGATCACGGGCGCATGATCTGGGGAGAGGCCGGCCGCCCGGCATACGGGCTCTACGACCGCGCACTCGGGGCGATGTACCTGCAGGGGCTCTGGGAGGGTTTGGGCGAGACGACGCATTCGCAGCGAGAGAACGGCAGATGAGCGATACATCGACGACAAGCGGTGGCGCCGAAGCGCGCCCCGCGCAGGCAAACTTCGACGTGCGCGATCGCGTGATCACCGTGACCGGCGGGTACGGCGTGATCGGTCGCACGATCGCGCGTGGACTCGCCGCGGCCGGGGCACGCGTTGCGCTGATCGGGCGCGACCTGGTGGCCGCCGAGGGGCTGGCCGCCGAGCTGCGCGCCGCGGGAATGCAGGCGATGTGTGCGGCGGCCGACGTGCTCGACGAAGCAGCGGTCCGTCGCGCGCGCGACACGATCATCGGCGAGTGGGGGCGCGTCGATGCGCTCGTGAATGCAGCTGGCGGGAACGTGGCGCGGGCGCGGAACGATCGCATCCCGGTCTTCGACGTCCCCATGGACGCCTTCGACGAGGTACTGCGCCTCAACCTGCACGGGAGCGTCATCCCGTCGCTCGTCTTCGGCGAAGCGATGGCCGCGCAGAAGAAGGGGAGCATCGTCTGCGTCTCATCGATGGCGGCGACGCAGGCATTGAGCGGTGTGCTCGGCTACTCGGTGGCCAAGTCGGGGATCGAGAACTTCACGCGATGGATGGGGACGGAGCTCGCACGCAAATACGGTGAGGGGCTGCGCGTGAACGCGATCTCGCCGGGCTTCTTCGTCTCAACGCAGAATCGCAGCGTCCTCGTGACCGACGACGGGCACTTCACGCAGCGCGGGCGCTCGATCATCGATCGCACGCCGATGGGGCGCTTCGGGCACGCGGAGGAACTCGTGGGGGCGGTGCACTGGCTCTGCAGCGACGCGGCGAGCTTCGTGACCGGAATCGTCGTCCCCGTCGACGGTGGCTTCAGCGCATACAGCGGGATCTAGCGGTGGCGCGCACTGGGCAAGGTCTGGCGCCGCTCGTCCTGCACGAGGATCGATACTTCGATCCCGATCCCTCGGTGCGTCGCGTGGCGCGCGAGCTGTACGAGGGGACACGTGCGCTCCCGATCGTGAGCCCGCATGGACACGTCGAGGCGCAGCTCCTCGCCGACGACGCGCCCTTTCCGGAGCCCACGTCGCTCCTCGTGACCCCCGATCACTATCTCCTGCGCATGCTGTTCTCGCAGGGCGTGGAGCTCGAGGCGTTAGGCGTGTCGCGGCGCGATGCCGCGCTCCCCGCCGCCGATCCGCGTGCGGCGTGGCGCACGTTCGCCGCGCACTACCACCTGTTCCTGGGGACGCCAAGCGCGGCCTGGCTCGATTTCGTCCTGTACGAACTCTTTGGGGTGCGCCACCGCCTGTCGGCGGAGAGCGCCGACGCGATATACACGCAGGTCGCCGAGCGCCTGCAGTCGCCCGAATATCGTCCGCGCGCCCTGTTCGGGCGATTCGGGATCGAGGTGCTGGCCACGACCGATGCGGCGACCGATTCGCTCGAGCATCACGAGCGGCTGCGGACGAGCGGGTGGAGCGGCCGGGTCATTCCGACGTTTCGCCCCGATCGCCTCGTGCAGCTGACGGCCCCGCACTGGACGAGCGACCTCGCCGCGCTCGCCGCGTGCTCGGGCGGCGCGATCTCCTCATTCGACGACTATCGCGCCGCACTCGTCGAGCAACGCGCGCGCTTCCGGCGCCTGGGGGGGACGTCGACCGACCATGGAGTCGAGCGCCCCCACACCGAGCGCCTTGCGTGGGACGACGTCTCGCGTCTCTTCGAACGGGCGCTGGACGGCGAGGCGACGGCCGAAGACCAGCGTCGCTTCGAAGCGCACATGCTGATCGAGTTCGCCGAAATGTCGGCGGCCGACGGGCTGGTGATGCAACTGCACGCCGGCGCGCTCCGCGATCACAACCTCTCGCTTGCATCGCAGTACGGCGCGAACCTCGGTGGGGACATCCCCGTGGCGACGGAATACACGCGCAGTCTGCAGGCGCTGCTCAATGGATACGGGGCGCACCCGCGCTTCCGGCTGATTGTCTACACACTCGACGAATCGACGTACGCGCGCGAATTGGCGCCACTTGCCGGGCACTACCCGGCGATGCGCCTCGGCGCGCCCTGGTGGTTTCACGACAGCATCGAGGGGATGATGCGCTTCCGACGGCAGGTGACCGAGACGGCGGGGATCTGGAACACGGCGGGATTCGTGGACGACACGCGCGCCTTCTGCTCGATTCCGGCACGGCACGATCTCTCGCGTCGGGTGGACGCGAACTGGCTCGCGGGGCTGGTGGCGCGGCACGTGATCGACATGGACGACGCGCGGGAGATGGCGCAGGCACTCGCGGGCGACCTGGCGCGCGATGCCTACCGATTGGGAGCGCGGCGATGAGCGACGCGACGGAGGCGCTCCTCCGGCGCGTGCGACTGGTCCCGCTGATCGTGATCGAGGACGCGACGAAAGCCGGCGCGCTGGGACGCGCGCTTGCGGCTGGCGGGCTACCGATCGCCGAGGTGGCGTTCCGCACGCCGGCGGCGCGCGAGTCGCTCGCCCGGATGGCGGGCGAATGCCCCGACGTGCTGGTGGGTGCGGGGACGGTTCTCAGCGTCGAGCAGGTGAACGATGCGCAGCGCGCCGGCGCGCGGTTCATCGTCGCACCTGGACTGAACTCCCGTGTCGTGACGCGCTGCCGAGAGTTGGGGCTCCCGGTCTTTCCGGGCGTCTGCACGCCGACCGAAGTGGAAGCGGCGATGGAGCTGGGTCTCACGACGCTCAAGTTCTTTCCCGCCGAACCGATGGGAGGCCTCAAGTTCCTGCAGGCGATCGCGGCGCCCTATCGCGGCGTGGACTTCATCCCGACGGGGGGAATCACCGCCGAGAATCTCCCGTCGTATCTCGCCTTCTCGCGCGTGGCGGCGTGCGGTGGATCGTGGATGGCGCCGACGGCATGGATCGCGTCGGGCGAGTTCGACAAGGTGAGCGCTGCCGCCCGCGAGGCGGTCGCCCTCGTGCAGGCGCACACTCCTCAGAGGTAATCGATGCCCAAGCGCGTGGTGACGTTCGGCGAAGTGATGTTGCGCCTCAAGTCGCCCGGACACGAGCGGCTCTTTCAGTCGCCGGTACTCGAGGCGACGTTCGGCGGTGCGGAGAGCAACGTCGCGGTGTCGCTGGCGCAGTGGGGGCACTCGGCGGCCTTCGTGACCTGTCTCCCCTCCAATCCGCTGGGCGAGGGGGCGTTAGGCGAGTTGCGCAGGTTCGGCGTGGATACGCGCCACATCCAGCGTTCGGGCGATCGGTTGGGGACGTACTACCTCGAGACCGGATCCAACCAGCGCCCGAGTACCGTGGTGTACGACCGCGCCGGATCGTCGATTGCCTGCGTCGCGCCAGGCGAGATCAACTGGGACGCGGCGTTCGCCGGCGCGGACTGGTTTCACATCAGCGGGGTGACGCCGGCGATCAGCGCCGGCGCCGCCGACGTATCGCTGGAGGCGGTGCGCCAGGCACGCGCTGCGGGGATCACCGTCTCGTGCGATTACAACTACCGCGGCAACCTCTGGAAGTACGGGCGCAAGGCGCCGGAGGTGATGCGCGAGATCGCGTCGCTCGTGCAGGTGGGGATCGCCAACGAGGAAGACTGCCAGAAGTCGCTCGGCATCGAGGTCGACGTGGCGGTGGAGGAGGGGGTGCTCGACAGCGCGAAGTACGAGGCGCTGGCGAACCGGGTGCTCGATGAGTTCCCCAACCTCGAAAAGCAGGCGATCACGTTGCGCGAGAGCCATTCGGCCGATCGCAACGGATGGAGCGCGTGCATCCACGACGGGACGGCGTTCGTGCGTAGCCGCTCGTACGACGTGACCGACATCGTCGATCGGGTGGGGGCCGGCGACGCCTTTGCTGCCGGGTTGATCCACGGCCTCCTAGAGCTCGGATCGACGAGCGAGGCGCTCGAGTTCGCGGTCGCGGCGAGTTGCCTCAAGCATACGATCCCGGGCGACTTCAACCGGGTGAGCGTGAAGGAGATCCAACGCCTCGTAGCGGGCGACGCGAGCGGGCGTGTCCAGCGGTGAGGTGACGGCGCGCCGCGCCGGCTTCCGGTGGACGATCGTCGCCCTCGTCTTTGCGGCGACGACGATCAACTACCTCGACCGTCAGGTGCTCGGCATCCTCGCGCCCACGCTGCAGGGCGAGTTCAAGTGGAGCGATGCCGACTACGGTGCGATCGTTTCGTGGTTCTCGTTCGCGTATGCCTTCGGTCTCCTCCTCATGGGGCGCGTACTCGATTACATCGGCGTGCGCGCGGGGATGGCGGCATCGATCGTCTTGTGGAGCGTCGCGGCGATCGGGCACGCCTTTGCCGGCACCGTCGGCGGCTTCTCGTTCGCGCGCGGCGCGTTAGGGCTGGGCGAGGCGGGGAATTTCCCGGGTGCGGTGAAGGCCGTTGCCGAATGGTTTCCCAAGCGCGAGCGCGCGCTGGCGATCGGGATCTTCAACGCGGGGACGAATGTCGGGGCGTTCGCGGCGCCACTCCTCGTGCCGTGGATCGCCGTGACGTGGGGGTGGCGCGAGGCGTTCGTCATCACCGGACTGCTGGGCTTCGTTTGGCTCGTGGCCTGGATGCTGGTCTATCGCGACGCGGGAGTGCATCCGCGCGTGACGCCCGAGGAGCTGGCCTACATCAGGAGTGACGGGGCGGAGTCGACGGCGCGCACGCCGTGGGCACGCCTCCTCGGCGACCGGCAGGCGTGGGCGTTCGTGGTCGGGAAGGCGCTCACCGATCCGGTCTGGTTCTTCTATCTCTTCTGGCTCCCGAAATTCCTCGACGCCAACTACGGCGTGAAGCTGACGGGGCTCGCCCTCCCGCTCATCGCGATCTACTTCCTCGCCGACGTCGGGTCGGTGGCCGGCGGGTGGTGCTCGAGCGCCTTCCTCGCGCGCGGGTGGAGTGTGAACCGGGCGCGGAAGACGGCGATGCTGATCGCCGCACTCCTCATCGTCCCGACCGCGCTGGCGCCAAAGGCGGGGGGACTTTGGGGCGCCGTCGCCCTGGTGACCCTGGCCGCCGCCGCCCACCAATGGTGGTCAGCGAACCTGTTCTGCACGGTCAGCGACATGTATCCGCGCCGGGCGGTCGCCAGCGTTGTGGGGATCGGGGGCTTCACCGGTTCGATGTCGAGCACCGCGGTCCAGCGCCTGATCGGCAGGCTCCTCGACGGGAACGACCACGATTACACGATCGTCTTCGCCTTCTGCGGTTTCGCGTATCTCCTTGCCCTTGGGCTCTTTCACCTCCTCGCCCCCCGCATGCGGCCGGTCGAGCGGCTGGCCGAAGAAGGTTGACAGCACGCACAGCTTGGTGAGGGCCCCATTGACAATGTTGACGAGGTTCGGCAACATCGGGAGTCATAAGATGAATTGATGACCCGGTGGCGCCTTTCCGGATACCTCGCCAGACCATGAAGATCACCGACATCCGGGCGACTCCCGTAACCGTCCCCCTGATCGCGCCGCTCCGGCATGCGAACGGCGCGCACTGGGGGCGATTCGTCCGCACGATCATAGAAGTCGAGACCGACGAAGGGATCGTCGGGCTCGGGGAGTTGGGCGGGGGTGGGGAGACGGCGGTCGCCATGGTGAAGGGGCTCAAGCCCTACATCGTGGGGCGCGACCCGGCGCGGATGGAGGATCTCCGCTTCCAGATCGCCAACCCCACCGCCTCGCTCTACAACAACCGCACGCAGATCCTGGCGGCGCTCGAATTCGCCTGCCTCGACATCGTCGGGCAGAAGTGGGGGGTGTCGGTCTCCGAGATCCTCGGCGGACGCCTTCGCGACGAGGTCCCGTTCGCGTCCTACCTCTTCTTCCGCTACGCCAACGACGCCGAGTCGCGCGCCGGAGAAATCCGCACGGTCGACCAGCTGGTGGCCGAGGCGAAGGCGCTCAAGGCCTCGCACGGCTTCACCTCGCACAAGCTCAAGGGCGGGGTCTTTCCTCCCAAGTACGAACTCGCCTGCTATCGCGCGTTAGCCGATGCGCTCCCGGGCGACTCGTTCCGATTCGACCCGAACGGGGTCTGGTCGACGGAGCAGGCGATCTGGTTCGCGCACCACATCGAGGACCTCAACAACGACTATCTCGAGGATCCGGTCTTCGGGATGCACGGGATGCGGCGGACGCGCGAGAAGGTGCGCCTCCCGCTGGCGACGAATACCGTCGTCGTCGGCTTCGAACAGTTGGCGGCGAACGTGCTGGAGACCGCGGTCGACGTGATCCTCCTCGACACCACCTTCTGGGGCGGGGTGCGTCCGTGCGTGAAGGCGGCAGGGATCTGCGAGGCGTTCCAACTCGGCGTTGCCGTGCATTCGAGCGGCGAGCTGGGGATCCAGCTGGCGACGATGCTCCACCTCGGCGCGGTCCTCCCGAACCTCACCTTCTCGGCCGACGCGCACTATCATCACCTCGTGGACGACGTGATCACGGGTGGAAAGCTCCCGTACCGCTGCGGGAAGATCAGCGTGCCGACGGCTCCCGGGCTGGGGGTCACGCTCGACCGCGATCGTCTGGCCGAGTATCACGAGCTTTTCCTTCGACTGGGAACGTATCCATACGATCGCGACCCGCTGCGTCCCGGTTGGGCGCCGCTGATTCCCAACCAGGATTGGGCGGATCCGGCCGACGATCGGGTCCCCGAGATCCCGCGGTAGCGAGGAGTGCGCGCGTTCGGTCTGACGAAGTGGCGCGGGCGTACGCGCTCAGCGCGCGTGTCGGCGCTCCTCGCACGGGCAGGAGTGGTGGCGCTCCTCTGTTCATCCGCGACGGTGCTGGCGTGCGCCCAACAGGTCGTGCCGCCGCCGGCGGTGGTGGAAGATGGGTACGACCTCTGGCTGCGCTATCGCGCGCTCCCGGCGGGGGAACGGCTCGACGAGTATCGCGAGGCGCTGCGCAGCATGGCGATCGACACGACGTCGCCGACGCGGAAGATTGCAGCTGACGAGCTGCGTCGCGCGCTGGGCGGGTTGATCGGGCGGGAGCCAGAACTGGTGTCGGGGCGCGCCGAGCCACGGGCAACGATCGTCATCGGGACCCCGTCCTCCTCGCCGCTGATCGCCGGGCTGGGCATTGCGGCCAACCTGGAACGCGCGGGGACGGAAGGCTTCGTCATCGATGTCGTCCAGCTCATCGACAACCGCAAGTGGCGCCTTGCCGATGCGTCGCGGCGATACATCGTGATCGCTGCCAACACGAATATCGGGCTCCTGCACGGGACGTTCGCCTTCATCCGTCAGCTGCAAACCGGGCGCACATTGCGCAAGCTGTACATCGAGAGCGCTCCCCGTATTTCCCGCCGCATCCTGAATCACTGGGACAACCTCGACCGCAGTGTCGAGCGCGGGTACGCCGGAAAGTCGATCTGGGAGTGGGACGCGCTCCCCAATACCGTGTCGCCGAGGATCATCGATTACGCGCGCGCCAACGCCTCGATCGGGATCAACGGGACGGTGCTCACCAACGTGAATGCGAACGCCACGGTGCTGACCGCACCGTATCTCGCGAAGGTGAAGGCGATCGCCGACGCGCTGCGGCCGTACGGGATTCGCGTCTATCTCACCGCGCGATTCAGCGCCCCGATCGACATCGGCAAGCTTGCCACCGCCGACCCGCTCGACGAGAACGTGCGCCGCTGGTGGAAGGAGAAGAGCGACGAGATCTACCGCGCGATCCCCGACTTCGGCGGCTTTCTCGTCAAGGCAAACTCCGAAGGGCAGCCCGGGCCGCAGGACTATCATCGCACGCACGCCGACGGGGCGAACATGCTCGCCGACGCGGTGGCGTCGCATCAGGGGATCGTCATCTGGCGGGCGTTCGTGTACAGCAACGAGGTCCCGGTCGACCGCATCCGACAGGCGTACGACGAGTTCACCCCGCTCGACGGCAAATTCCGCCCCAACGTGATGGTGCAGGTGAAGAACGGCCCGCTCGACTTCCAGCCGCGCGAACCGTTTCACCCGCTCTTCGGCGCCATGCCGAAGACGCCGCTCGCCCTCGAACTGCAGGTCACCAAGGAATACCTGGGGCAGGATACGCACCTCGCCTATCTCGCCCCTCTGTTCAAGGAAGTGCTCGACGCCGATACCTGGCGCCCGGGCGAGGGGAGTACGGTCGCAAGGGTCATCGACGGATCGCTCGATCATCACCGGCTCTCGGCGATCGCCGGCGTGGCGAACATCGGCTCCGACCGCAACTGGACCGGCTCGCACTTCAACCAGGCCAACTGGTACGCCTTCGGGCGCCTGGCGTGGGACTACACGCTCTCTGCGGGCGACATCGCCGACGAGTGGATCCGCGCGACCCTCTCGCACGACTCGACCGTCGTCTCGACGGTGCGCAGCATGATGCTGGGCTCGCGTGAGGCGTTGGTGAACTACATGACTCCGCTCGGCCTCGTGCACATCATGGGGCGCAACCATCACTACGGCCCGGGGCCGTGGGTCGAGGGGGGAGGGCGCGCCGACTGGACCGCGGTCTACTACCATCGCGCCGACACGCTGGGAATCGGCTTCGACCGCACGAGCACCGGGAGCAACGCGGTCGCGCAGTACGCGCCCCACGTACGTGACATCTTCGCCTCGCGCGCCACGGTGCCTGACGAGTATCTCCTCTGGTTCCACCGTGTCGGGTGGAACGAGCGGATGCGGAGCGGGCGCACGCTCTGGAACGAGCTCGTGTACCGGTACTCCGCTGGCGTCGACTCGGCGCGAGCCATGGCGCGCGCGTGGAACACCGTTGCCCCCAAGGTCGACACGCTGCGCGCGCGCGAGATCGGCGACTATCTCGAGATCCAGGCCAAGGAGGCAAAGTGGTGGCGCGACGCCGCGCTCACCTACTTCCAGACCTTCTCGCGCCAGCCATTTCCGCCCGGCGTGGAGCCGCCGGCGCATCCGCTCGACTTCTATCTCCAGCTCCGCTGCCCGCCCGATGTTACGCGCCCCCGCTGCGTGAACGTGTACTGACGGGCGAAACTGCTGCATCTTTTCCGCAACCTTCGCCCATCACATGACGACCGCATCATCTGCGCGCGACCCGCTCGTCCCCGCTCCCGAGGACCACTTCACCTTCGGCCTGTGGACGGTCGGGAACATCGGGCGCGACCCGTTCGGCGACGCCGTACGCCCCGCCATTTCTCCCGTGCACACCGTGCACACGCTGGCCAAGCTTGGCGCCTACGGCGTCAACCTGCACGACAACGACCTCGTGCCGCGCGATGCAGCGGCTGCCGAGCGTGATCGCATCGTGCGCGAGTTCAAGGAGGCGCTCGACGCGACGGGGTTGAAGGTCCCGATGGCGACGACCAACCTCTTCACCGATCCGGTCTTCCGCGACGGCGCCTTCACCAGCAACGACGCGCGCGTCCGCGCATTCGCGCTGCAGAAGACGATGCGGGCGATCGACCTCGGTGTCGAACTTGGCGCGTCGACCTACGTGTTCTGGGGCGGGCGCGAAGGCGTCGAGACCAACGCGGCGAAGGATCCGTGCGAGTCGCTCAAGTGGTTCCGCGATGCGCTCAACTTCCTGTGCGAGTACGCGCGATCGCAGCGCTACGACCTGCGCTTCGCGCTCGAGCCGAAACCTAACGAGCCGCGGGGCGACATCTTCCTCCCGACGATCGGGCACATGCTGGCCTTCATCTACACGCTC